>DATKGB010000099.1:0-16016 GCA_035544315.1 Verrucomicrobiia bacterium | reverse complement strand
GATATCGAGTTGACGAAGTGGGAACCCAGCGGCGTCGACAGGCTCATCATTTGCGTGATTGCGGCCTTGAGGTCGCCGGTTCCGTACGCATATTGGTCGACGTGCAGATTAGCCTGAAAATCGCTGCCGAATACCTTGTAGAGCGCGGGCCCCAGCGAGAAATCCAAATCGGCGCGCGACGTGGCGAAACCGTTGGCCGGTTCGCTGTAATTGCCGATCGTGAACTGGGATGACACCGGGAAGATGAAGTGTGGAAAAAACAGGTAGGGACGAATTTGCAGTTCGGGAAGTCTGTCGACGCCCGACGGTGTTTGTGAGAACGATTTGTCGAACGTCATCGAATAATCGATCGCCTTGGTTTGCAAGTGGGTCAAGGTCGTGACGTGCGCGCCGGCGGTGCTTTGCTCGACTCCCCCATAAGCTGACGAGCTGCGCGTCAGCGAGACGTTTTCGCTCTGGCTGAGCGCTTGGGTTAATTGGTTTGAATCGGAAAAACTAAACGCGTCGCTGGAGGATTGCGTCCCCACAGCGGATCGGTTGAACTGATAATCTTGCGACGAATGCGAGGTCGTATGCACGATGGTTGCGTTGAGCGAGGTATTGGCCGGCACCGCCGTGAGCGGGCCGTAGTTGCTCTGATAGTTGAAGTTGAAGTTTCCTCGCAGCGCTTGGGAGAAATTCTCTTGCTCTTGGAGCGACAGGTTGTGCGACGAGGTGTTGGTCCGCCGATCGTGGATTCCGTAATAATTGATGGCGGCGGCGCGGCGCCCGTTTTTCTTGGCTAGCGTGCCGACGTACCCCAGGCCCAGGCCGACTTTGGTGAAAAACTCGACGCGGTAGTAGCCGTAATAATAAAGGTCCTTGCCGAAGCCCAATTTTGCCTTGACGTAGGCACCTTCGTACTGATCGTAACCGATCTCGGGAAAGAACGACGGGCGCCGTGTTTCATCGACGATCGTGCGCAACGGAATCACGACGCGAGGCAGAAAAAACACCGCCGCCGCCCCCAGCCACAAGATCACTTTGGTGATGACGATCTTGTCGCCCGGATAATAGGTGACCGTCTTGCCCGTGAGGTGATAACCGCCGCGCGGATTTTCGCAGGTCGTGACGTAGGCTTTGGTACCATGCCCGACGCCGTCGGGGTCGGTGTGCATGAGATCGCTCTTGAAATGAACGAGGCCTTGCTCGAGCCCTTCGTTGCTGGTGCCGACGGCATTGGTGATTCTGGAGGTCTGATCGATCGTATCGAAGTCGATCTCGTCGCCGCTCAAGGTCGAATCCTTGGCGTGATTGATCAGGTAGGGATGGCCCGTAACCTTCACCGAGCGAGCGCCGTCGAAATAGGCTTTATCGCCGACCAGTTCGTCGGTCCCGTAGAAGATGTGCACGTTACCGGTCGCGTACCCGGGTTTGCCGAGCTCGACGTTGCCGTCGACTTTGTCGGCTAGTAAGCCGATCATTCCGGGCGGCAACGTGGGCGCGCTCGACGGAATCGTCGACGGCGCCGGCGCGGCGTGGCCGGCGGGCGTGATCGGCGGCGGCGATTCAGCGCCCCTGATGAGGTAGATCGTACCGGGCGACCCGTTGGGATTGGGCGTCGGGGTGGGTACCGGTGGCGGCGTCACCGACGATTGCGGACGCGGCGTCGAATACAACTGCGCCGGCCCGCGCTGCTGCGGCGGGAACGCCGGCGTGGGAACCGCCGACGGCGAGGGCGACGGAGTATCGGTCGGCGTAACCTGCGCGATCTGACACCGTTGGCCTTCAAAGAGTGATAGCGCGCTTGCGGCCGTAGAAGAATCCGCCGGCGTCGTCGCACCGCCGGGAATCGCGCCACTATACAGCAGCGCGAGGCAGAGTAGCGTGCAGACGCTGCGGCGCGCCGTCACCACGCGGCTAATGTTCTTCCAGCCAAAGCATGTAGAGGCCGGCGCCACCGAGGATCACGTTGGGCACCCAGGCCGCTACGTACGGGTTGAACGCGCCGTTGCGCCCGAAGGCCGTCGCGACTGACATGAAGACAAAATACACGCCCAGCATGAGAATTGCCAGGGCGGCCGAGAGCGTGCGCCCGCGCTTGCCGAACAGTATTGAGAGCGGCACCGCGATAAAGACCCCGATCACGCACGCGAACGGCCAGGCAACCTTGTTGGCGAGGTTGATCTCCAGCGACCCCAGCGTCGAGCCCCCGATGCCTTGCATCTTTTCGAGTTGGACCTGCGTCTTGAGCGCCTTGCTCGACATCGTCCACGAATCGCTGTTGGCGAGTTGGGTAAACTGCGCTGCGGTCTCCCCCAGCGGTAGTCCGATCAGAATCGGTTTGGTGCTGACCTCTTGTGTGGTTTCGTCACCGTCCGCGTTGTAGTTGGTGATGATAGCGGCTTGTAGCACCAAGTTCGAGCCATTGACGGTGGCGGTCTTGGCCTGAATCGTCCGGCTCCAATACCCCGAACGGCCAGGTTCGAAGAGCTGAACGCCGGTCATCGTTTTGTTGTCCGGCGCGACGTTGGTGACGTAGAAGACGTTGCCGGTGTCGGCATCCTTACGGAAGAACTGCGGTTCGACGGGGAGCGTGTCGGTGTGATAAATGATTTGGTAGAACGTGCGCGTCGAGAGATCGACCGACGGCGGTGCGACGTATTCGTTCATTGCGTAGGTCAAGCCAAACGCCGCGAAGCCGAAGAGGATCGGCGTGAGAACCAAACGCCACAGCGGCACGCCCGACGTGCGAATCGCGGTGATTTCGTTGTCGGCCATCAAACGGCTCATCGCCAACAGCGATGCGAACAGCGTGCCGAATGGAAAGGCCATCGGAATGGCCTGCGGCATTCGGAAGATGATGAAGCGCAAGCCTAGGAAGAACGGCGCGTGCCCGTTGACGATGTAGTCGGCCGCGACCACTAAGATATTCAGCGCCCAAAAGACGAAGAACGCTCCCGAGGCAAAGAAGAACGGCCCGAGCATCTCGCGCAGCAGGTACGAGTCCAGCAGCGGCAAGCGAAACGAGCGTGTGCCAAACCGCGGAAGTGGACGCGTTCCGGTTGCTGTGGCCACGGAAGGGGGCTCCGTTACGGGCTGTTGTAAGCGGTAAGGACGCGCGCTACGTACGCTTGCGTCTCGGCATACGGAGGCACGCCGTGATACGCGTCGACCGCGCCCGGGCCGGCGTTATAGGCCGCCACCGCCATGGTGACGTCGTTATGATAGCGTGCGAGCAATCCGTGCAGGTACGAGGTACCGCATTGCACGTTCTGCTGTGGATCGAACGGATTGCTGATGCCGCAACCGGCGGCGGTTCCGGGCATCAATTGCATCAAGCCTTCGGCGCCCGCATTGCTGATCGCGTTGGGATCGCCGGCCGATTCGGCCATCAGGACCGCGCGCACCAAGCTGCGCGGGACGCCTTGGCTGTAGGCCTCGCTGGTGACGAGCGCGTCGATTTGCGCGGGATCGAGGGCGTGCGGCGCAAAGGGCAGATAGCCCCCGCCGCTGCAGCCGCAGACGAGGCTCACGAGCGCGAGGGCTCCTAGCAGCCGTTTCATCGACCCATCCACTTCTTCGGCCGGACGGATCGGCCTTGTGGCCGTCCCGGCTGCCTCCTCACGGCTCGCTTGCCTAGCGGCGGCGGCGGGGCTTGGATCGGTACACCACCCGTGGTTTGGGCGACTCGATCGAAGCTTGTGGGAAGAGCGGGTTGACGGAACGCTCCAAGCGACGCCCGAGCGTCTGTTCGATCGCGCGGAACAGCGGCTCCTCATCGTGCGAAACGAACGTGATCGCGTCGCCGTCTTCTTGGGCGCGAGCCGTACGGCCGATCCGATGGACGAAGTCGTCGGGAACCATCGGCACGTCGTAGTTGATGACGTGGCCGAGTTTATCGACGTCGATGCCGCGTGCGGCGATATCGGTGGCGACCAAGATGCGGTGCTTGCCGCGTTTGAAACTGTCTAGCGCGCGGGTGCGCTGAGCTTGCGTGCGATCGCCGTGAATCAGTTCGACGGAAACGCGCTGTCGGCTCAGCGCGGCGGCCAAACGATTGGCGCGTGCTTTGGTGCGCGTGAACGCGATCGCGGAGTAGATGGTATTATCTTTGAGCAGTTCGAGCAGCAGATCGGTCTTATGCTCCTGCGGAACCGCGTAGACGGTTTGGCGCAGCGTTTCGACGGGAGTCGCCTTGGGTGTTAGCTCGACGCGCACCGGTTCGTGCAGCATCTCTTTGACTAGTGCGGAGATTGCCGGGGGCAGCGTGGCTGAGAAGAACAGCGTTTGGCGCTCGGTCGGCAAGCCGCGTAAGATGCGGCGCACGTCGGGCAAGAAGCCCATGTCGAGCATGCGATCGGCTTCGTCCAGGACGAGCATGTCGATTTGATCGAGCTTGATGGTTTTCTGCGCCATGTGATCGAGCAGCCGGCCGGGCGTCGCGACGACGATGTCGACGCCGCGCTTGAGCGCGCTGGCTTGGGGTTTGAAACCGACGCCGCCGTACACGGCGCAAACGCGCACTTTCGTGTACTTGGCCAGTTCCATTAGATGCTTGGCGATTTGATCGGTGAGCTCGCGCGTCGGAGCCAGGATCAACGCGCGCGGCTTGACGCCGTCGCAGTCGTCGATCAGCGTGTCGATGATCGGCAGGCCGAAGGCCGCCGATTTGCCGCTGCCGGTCTGGGCGCTGGCCAAGACGTCGTCGCCTTCCATGGCCGGCGGAATCGCTAGTTGCTGGATGGGCGTGGGCTGCGTAAAGCCCATATCGCTGATCGCGCGCAGCAGCGCCGGCTGTAAGCCGAGGTCGTTAAAAGTGATAATTTTGGGTGCAATCTTTCGGGTGAGCGCGGCTCGATCGCTTCGAAAGATCGCGCAGGAGTGGCCTTTACTATCGCACGGCAGGCCCCCGGCCGTCAAAGAGAAGTGTCGGAAGGCCTGGCGAGCGCCTCATTGGCTTGGCCGAAATATCGCAAAGGGGCCTGCCGCGGCCGGTATAAATAGCATATTGAAAGCAAAATTTGGAGAGCCGCTGCAAAAAGAGGAGAAAAGCGTATGCCGATCATTCCTATGGCGCCCCCTGTTTCGGTCCCCGGCTCCGGCGGCTTCGACTACGTGACCGTCGACGCGGCGAACCAGCGCGTCTATGCCGCCCACGGCGGTGCGTCGTCGCTGCTGATCGTCAACGCCCAGACCGGCGCAATCGTGGGTACCGTAACGATAGGGCCGGTGGCAGGCAGCGCTCCAGATTCGGCGACCGGGCGTGTCTATACCGGCGACGGCGATGGTAAGGCGCTCTCGGAAGTCGATCCCGTAACGCTGCGAGAGCTGCGGCGCGTTGCAGTCGACGGACCGGTCGACGCAATCGCGTACGACCCGGGCAACGGGCGCATCTACGGCGATGAAGACGACGGGACGCGCATTTTCGTTATCGATTCCAAAACATTCAAACAAATCGGCACCGTTGCTTTACCGGGGCACAAGCCTGAATACATCCAAATCAATCCGCAGACCCACGAAATCTATCAAAACATCGACACGCTGAGCGAGATCGCCGTAATCGATCCCACGACTCTGGCGGTGACGCGTACGATTCCGACGCCCGAGATCTCGCACAACCACCCGCTACAGTACGATCCAACCTTCGATCAATTGCTCGTAGGCGGCACCAACGGCAAACTTTCGGTTTACACGTCGGGCGGAAAGCATCTGTCCACGATCGACATGCCGGCCGATCGCATCGATCAGTGCGACCTGGACCACCAGACCCATCTCATGGCATGTGCCGGCGGCGGCAAGATCATCTTGATCGCCAACGACGGCACCAACCCACCGAAAGTTGTGGGTCAAATCGACGTTTCACCGGGCATTCACACCGTCGCGATCGATCCCAAAACGGGGACGATCTGGGGCGTCTGGTCGGTGCGCGCAACCGGCGCGGCGTTCATACAAGGCTTCACATACACGCCATAGCGAGGCAGCGTTTTCACCGCGTGCGATGTTGAACCAACAAATTCTACTGCTGGTAACCGTTGTAGCGGTCGGCATCCTCCACACCATCGTTCCTGATCACTGGGTTCCTATTACGCTCATGGCGCGCCAGCGCGGCTGGACCAGCGCCCAGACGGGGCGCGCAGCTTTCGGAGCCGGCCTCGGCCATACCATTTCAACGCTAGCAATCGGGGTCGTCGTCTGGCTCGCAGGGCTCGCTTTTGCAGTGCGTTTCGGACACTACGTCTCGGTTGCATCGAGCATTCTGCTCGTAGCGTTTGGTGGTTGGCTCGCGCTCTCATCGGTGCGCGAGATGCGAGCGGCCAACGCCCGCGAGCATGGGCCTTCCGGACACGATCACCATCATAAGGCTGCCGGCTCTCGCATGACGTTGATGCTGATTCTCGGGTCTTCTCCGATGGTCGAGGGCATCCCGACATTCTTCGCAGCCGCGAAGTTTGGAATCGCGCAATTGGCCTTGATGTCGGTGCTGTTCGCCGCAAGTACGATAGCCACGTACATGACGTTGTGCATCTATTCCAGCGCGGCACTTCGTTCGTTTTCGCTCGGAAAGTTCGAAAAATACGGAGAGGTGATCAGCGGCACATTTGTTGCTCTGGTCGGAGTAGTCTTTGCCATTTGGCCGATTGGCTGATCCGCAACCCGCATCGTTTCGACCGTCATGTTGCCGACGTCGGGAAGCATTCTGTGGAACGGCATCGACATCGCACGCGCTCCCGACGCGGTTCGCCGCTCGCGCTGGCCTTCGCAAGCCGCGCAGCGATACGTTTTCACGCCTCGCTTACTTGGCGTCGCGGTTGACCGTAGCAGAGGCGGTCTTGTCACCTTGAGTGGCGGTGATCGCGAACACCCATTTTGTTGCGTACTGTACCACAAACGTCGCCGTATAGGCGCCATCGCCTTTGTCGACCGCGACGACGCTTGGTCCGGACATCGACATCATCGGCATCGTCGTAGTGACCTTTACGACGGCGCCCTTGACGGCCTGGGCGTTTGCGTCCTGTAGATGGACCGTCAGCGTTTCCGTTCCTTGTCGCATGGGATCGGGCGAAAAAGTGGTAGCGATCGAAAGGGCGTTAGCCGAATGGCCACCGCCGCACGCGGCGAGAAGCGAGAGAGTAGCCAAGGTGAGGAGCCGTTTCATCGAGTGTTCCTTTCTAGTTAATAGTATCCGTTTCAGAGTGCCGCAAGGCAGCGACGGCATCGTTCAGGCGCGCGACAGCGCGAAGGACGTCTTCGCGCGCCCCAGCGTCGTCGGAAAGCGCCGCTAATGTCTCCAAGGCGATGCCTTTGCCGGCACGCTCGCGCAATGCGGCGATGCGTAACTCTTCGGCGGCGGCCGTAGCCTGGGTTCGCGCGAGATCGAGATTGCCCTGAGATGCGACGTATTCGCGCCACGCGTTTGCAACGTCACGCTCGACGGATCGACGAGCTTGCTCGACTAGGATCCGCGCGCGCTTGACGGCTGCTTCCATCTCGGTAACGTCCGCACCGCGCGCGCCACCATCGAGAAGGGGCAGCGACGCCGTCACCCCGACTTGGTATCCGTGGGCGCCTAAGTCCGGATTTGAGCGACCCGTATAGGTTTGTGCGTTTGCCCCGACCGCGGGCAGATATCGATTTCGAGCCGCGGCCAAGCGGGCCGCGGCCGCATCAACTTGCGCTTGAGCGTCCAAGATCTCTGGGCGTTGCGCCAGCGCGCGCTGCCGAATGCCGTCGACCTGCTCGGTTGTCGGAAGGGGAACGAGCGTGTCGGCGAGCTGCAGCGACGGGTCGATCGGCAGGTCGAGAATGACTTCAAGGTCGGCAAGCGCCTCGTCGCGATCGGCCGCGCCGTCCTCGAGAGAACGACGCGCTTGTGCAAGGGCGGCGCCAGCCTGCAGCGCTTCGTAGCGAGGCGCCGCCCCGGAGCGAAAGCGCAACGCCACCTGTGCAGATCGCCGCTGCTGGTAGTCTACCGTTAGCCGTCGCGACGAGACGATCGCCTCGGAGAGCAACACGCGCTCGTAACCAAGGGTCGCGGCATAAGCGGCGTCATTCTGGCTTCGTGAAGCATCAAAGGCTGCGCCTTGGGCCGCGAACGCCGACGCGCGCGCGGTTTGCGAGTCTGCGGGAACGAACAGCGGCACCGATGCGGACAGGGACAGATAGGTCTGTTGAGCGATGGGCATGCCCAGTTGCGCGATTCCGCCGTTCATCGTCGTTCCAGATACGCCGATTTGCGGCAGAAGGTTCGCGCGCGAACCCGCAACGCGCGCGAGCGACGCCTCAAGATCGGCTTGGGCAAGTCGCACGTCGAAGCTCGCCGTCTGTGCGCGAGCGATCGCCGCCGTCAACGTTAGCGGCACCGGCGCCTGCGCCAGTGACAGCACCGGGTACCCGCCGATCAACGCGGCTAGGACGACCCGCCTAAGCATTCGTCGCCTCGGGGCGCGTGCGCCGTGGCCTTCCAAGGACGTTTGCGCGCAACCAGGCCGGCGCGTCGTCCAGGACGTCGTGAAGGACCGGGACGACCAGCAACGTCAAAACCGTCGAGATCGACAGACCGCCGAGGATGACCGTCGCCAGCGGTGCGTACGCATCGATTCCCGTTTTCGGGAAGAACGCGACCGGCACTAAAACGACTAAGCTGACGATCGTCGTCATTAAGATCGGCCGCAGCCGGATCGGCCCAGCATGGAGAATCGCTTCGCGCCGCGTCATGCCTTCCTTCCGTTTACGCAGAATCAGGTCGAGCAATAAGATCGCGTTGCTGACCGCCATGCCGTTGGCGACGACGATGCCCAGAATCGAGACCGTGGAGAAATTTTGATGCGCGAGCAACAATGCGCCGAAGACGCCGAGCAGTTCTAATGGAATTGCCAGCAGCATGACAAATGGCGAGACGATCGATCGAAACTGCACGACGAGCAAGAGAAAAACGAACAGCACCGCGATTTTCATTGCGCCTAAAAGCCGGTCGAAGCTCGTCATCATCTCGGTCATGTCGCCGCGCATCTCCATGCCGTATCCCTTGGGAAACGGTACGGCCGCGAAGCCCTGCATGAGGACGTTCATATCGAGGTCCATCTCGCCGGGTCCGCCGCGGCGATAGAAACCTAGGATCGAGACGCTCGGCCGCAAGCCATCGTGTTCGATTAGTGACGGTCCCTCGGCGCGTTCGACATGTGCGACCGCGGCGAGCGGAACGGTTTGGCCGTCGGTGCCGACGATCTGAACGCCGGAGATATCACCCGTCGCACTGCGCTGGTCTTGGGCGTAGCGCACCAAGATCGTATCGTGGCGCAGATTCGCCGGGTTGAAGTACTCCGTGGTCAGTCCGCCATGCAACGCATAATACGCTTGCATTTGCACCTGCTCGGGCGTCAATCCAATCTCCGAAGCTCTGGTTCGATCGACCACGAGCAGACGCTCGGGCTGCGTCAACGACGAACTCGTCGAGACCGCATACAAATCCGGGATCGTGCGCGCCTGTCGCGCGACCGCATCGGCCAGCCGATAGAGTTCGGTTCGATCCGGCCCGTAGACCAGGATTTCGACCGGCACATTGTTGCTTGCCATCACGTCCGCGCCCATTTCCTTGAGAACGAGGCGACGAATCCCGGGGATCGTTCGCATCGCGCGCGCGTAGACGGAATCCATAATCTGCCAAATCGATCGACCGCGCTGCTCCTTAAGCCGAAATGTCATCAGATACGATGCATCGTTGACGCCGTTCATGGCTTGGCCCGTAAAGTAGTCGCTTGAAGTCGGCTCACCGACCTCGGCCGAGACCTTCTCGATTTCGGGCTGTCGCAGCAAGAGCGCCTCGAACCGCCGACTGGCAGCGCTCGTCGCGGCAAACGACATCCCCGGCGACATCTCGAGCAGCCCGTACGCCTGGCTGGTGTCGGCCAGCGGCATCATTTCTTGACCGATGAACGGCACGAGCGACGCGCCCACAAACGTTAGCAACGCCGCAGCCGCTAGAACCGTGCCCCGGTGGTCGAGAGCCCAGACGAGCGCGCGCCGATAGGCGCGATCGAGCCGGGCGAGCCCCGAACGCACCGGACGCAGCACTTTGGCGACGGCCTCATCCAAACGGGTTCGTGCGCGCGAGCGGAACTCGACCTGTCGAAACAGGTACGACGCGAGCAATGGCGTCAGCGTCACCGAAACGAGCAGCGATGCCCCCAGGGCGAAAACGATCGGCCAGACTAGCCCCACGAACATGATCTGCGTGATGCCGCCGCTCATCAGCAGCGGAACGACGGCAAGGACCATCACCCCCGTCGCGGCGGCGATCGGAACGATGACTTCCATGGTTCCATCGACGGCGGCTCGCATCGGCGACGCGCCTTTCGCGAGCTTTCGATGCACCGAATCGATCACGACGATCGAATCGTCGACCAGCCGCCCGATGGCCAGGAGCAGTCCGATCAGCGTCGAGCTATTGATCGAGAGCTGCATCGGCACGAAGAGCAAGATTGCCAACGAGAGGCAGGTCGGAATCGCGGCCATGACAATGACCGTCGCGCTCACGTCCTCGAGGAACACGAGCAGGACGAGACCGGCGAGAACGACGCCGATTAAAAGTTCCTCAAGCATGTTACGCGTGAGATCGTTGACGAAGCGGGCATTGTCGTAAGCCCGAACGACGTGCAGGCCCGGATGCTGCGATTCGATACGCGCGATGCGTTCCATGACCGCGGCGATGACGCGAGGCGAGCTTGCATCGGGGTTCTCGACGACGGACAATTCCACGGCGTCCTTGCCGTTGAAACGGTAGGCGCTGCGAACTTCCGCCGTGCTATCGGCGACGTTCGCGATATCGCGCAGATACATGGTGCGGCCGTCGACGGTCATAAGCGGGTAGGTGAGCAGCGCCTGCGCCGTGGTGGCGCGCTGGTCGCCGCGAACCAGCACTTCGCTAGCACCGCCGGTGATCGTTCCACCCGATCGACTCACGTTCTGCGCGTCGATTGCGTCGCGAACGTCCAGGATGGAGAGTCGATTGGCCGCGAGCGCGTCGCGGCTCACGTCGACCCGGATCTGGCGCTGGAGACCGCCAAACGGAAATGCTACTTGGACGCCAGGGACGTTTTTGATCGCGTCGACCATATCGTTGGCGACGAACTCTCGCAGGCGAACCGGATCCCACCCGTCAGCCGTAACGGCCAACTGCAACGCCGGCGTATTGAGCGGGTCGACGGGAACGACGTACGGTGGCTTGAGGTTCGCGCGGTCGTACGGGAGATCGGCTTCGGCTTGCTTTGCCAGTGCGGACACATCGACGAGCGCGCGCTGCATATTCGCTCCGTACTGGAATTGCAACGTGACGATCGAGATGTCTTGCTGTGAGATCGAACGAACGTAGCGCACGCCGGGAGCCGACGTCATACGCTGCTCGATCGGGTCGCTGAAGTAGGTCTCCACATCTTGGGGCGAGTAACCCGGCGTCATCGTAATCACGGAGACGAGCGGACTCTGCACGTAGGGCATCATCCGCGTGGGCAGCAAGAAGAGGGCCGCCGCAATCGCTCCGGCAACGATCGCTATAAACACTCCGAAGACCGCATACGGTTGACGCAGGGCCCAAGCGGCGATGCTCGCGTCGTTATCGCGCGGCGCGTTCACGGCGATGCCTCCACGATCGCGTCACCTTCTTCGAGATTTGCGGCTCCGTCGACGACGACATGCATGCCGGCACGCAACGCTCCCCGAACGTCCGCCGTTTGGCCGTCGTCGGAAACCACCGTCACATCGATCCGATGTGCGCTTCCATCCCGGTCGATCCAGACAGCGGGCGAAGCGCCCCCGACGATCGCGACGGATGGCACGGTGGTGATGTCGCGATCCATCCCCTGGGTTGGATGCACGATAGCGCGAACGAATCCACCGGGTTGGTACTTTCCGGCGGCGTTGGAAACGACCGCTTCGACTAATGCGGTCCTAGTATTCGGATCGAGAACCGGCGAGATCGAGGTCACGCGTCCGTGCGTGATCGACCCATCATCAAATCGTACGTCGAGCGGTGTGCCGATCGTGATGCCCGCGAGGTCGACCTGTGCGACCTGCGCTTGCACGCGGAGGCGATCGACAACCGCGACGCGCAAGACCGGCGTTCCCGCCGCGACAACGGCGCCGGGATCGACCAATCGCTTCATCACGATCCCGTCGTACGGAACGATCACCGACGCATATCCGGCTAAGATGGCTTTTCCGTTCGCGTCGGCCTGGGCTGCGGCAGTCATCGCCGTCGCCGAAGCCGTCAGCGCTTGCGCTCCGCTCACATTTGCGCTGGCGGACGCATACGCTGCGCGGGCTGCCTCGGACTGAGCGCGTTCGTTCTGGTATTCCTGAGCCGAGACCGCCCCTTGCGTGTACAGGTACCGCTCGCGGGCGATTTCCGTTTGCCAATAGGACGCTTGGGCGCGTTTTGCAGACGCTTCGCTCTGCGCGGCGACTTCGGTGCTAAACGCCGACGCCGCGTTTGCCGCAGCGGCGCGCGCGTTTGCTGCGGCCGCATCGGCGCCGCTTTGTAGTTCGGGCTCGTCGAGGCGTGCGACGATCTGGCCGGCGCGCACGTGGTCGCCGACGTAGACTGAAAAATCCGTGAGCAATCCGGGTGCGCGAGCGACGATATCTTGTTCGAGAAACGGCGCGACATTTGCCGGAACGTCGATGCTCGTTCCGACGCTCATCGATCCGCCGACAATAGCGATCGTGACGGGGATCGGCGCTCCGCCAGATACGGACTGCATCGACGCCATGTCCGCTGCGCCCGGCGCATATCGCGCTCGCACGATCGTGATTCCCAAGACGAGCACCGCGGCACCGACGATCGTGAGCACGGTGCCACGGCGTCGATCGCGCCGGAGGACGTACGCCCCGATCAGCAGCACGACGACGAGCAGCGGCAAACCGATCCACCACGCAGTCGGGTCGCCGGTGAGGACGCCGACCGCGCTTGCGGCGTTCGACGCGCTCTGGCCGGCGGCGGCAAACGCGGGACGTACAAAACCGGCTACTGTAAGTAGCAGAACGGCGCACAAAAAAGCAAGGCGCTTCACGACATGATTCCCATCCGGCTGCACGCGGCTGCCACGACGATATTGGCAACCAGCGAAGACACCGCGAGCGATACGAGCAATCCGAGCGATATGGCGACCATGTACCGCACTCTGCCTGAGGGCAACGGCGAACGTTCGCGCAGAAGTGCGTCGAGTCGCACGCCTATCGCATCTGGATCCGACGCGAGACCCGCAACATACGGTGGCGCCGTACTTCCAGAGAGGCGTAGAATCGCGCTTGCAAGATGCAGGTCGCTTACGTGCCCGCGTACCGCACGATCGGCAGCAAGTTCGCGTGCCCTGCGATACGTTGCGATGAGATCGGCAGCGGGGAGCGGAATGAGACTGGTTGCAAACATAAGGATCGCGATTAGCCACTGGTCGCCGCGGTCGCGATGCGCGCGTTCGTGCAACGCGGCCGCCCGCAACTCGTCGTCATCCAGTCGTGCCTCGGTTTGGTCGGAGATAAACATCGACGGGCGCAACACGCCGGCTATCGCACAGAATTGATCGGGCCACGCCAGGGTGCGGATCGGCAATCCGAACTCGCGAGCGAGCGCCGCGACTCGTGACGACGGTGGTTGCGAGAGCGCAAAGAGCCGACGAACCTCGGCGTGACGACGCCAAGTCAAAAGCGCCGCTCGCAGCATCGCGCCGCTAGCAAGCACGATGATACTGCCGAAAATGATTCGCCCAGAAACGAATGAAAGACAGTTGGATCCCGGGGCCGTCACAAACGCTTCTATCGCCAGTGCAGCGAACGTCACCCCGGGTAGCGACGCGGCGAGCGCGGCCAAAGGTGCCTGCCACAATGGATCCTGGTCCATCGAAACGATCAGCGGTGCTAGTCGTCGAATCGCCAGCCAAAGCAACGGCGGAACGACGATCATCGCGCACAGTGCGGAGAACACGACGCCCGATGCGAGGCAAGCCTGAACGAGTTGCGTAAGATCGTTCAAGATCGGTGCGCCGTTCTGCGCTGGGCAAGAAGCATTTCGAAGTGTGCGAGTGTCCGATCATCCGAAACAATCTCGTCGACCAAATGCGCAAAAAGCGGATTTGCCGGATTCAAGAGTGGTTGAACCAAGCGGTGGATGCCCTGACGTTCGGAAGCCTGGCGCCCATGCGCGGCGGCGAATTCGTGGGCTTTCCCAACAACGCGTCGTCGCAGTAGCCCCTTGCGAAGCAACTTTGCGAAGATCGTTTTTACCGTCGAGTATGCGTGCGGCCGGCCCCCGTGGCCGTTGAGGTCGTCGAGAACCTCGCCGACCGTAACCCAGCCTCCGCGCGTCCAAACGGCGTCCATGATCTGATATTCGAGCGGCCCTAACCCTAAATAAAGGCGGGATTCCGCAGGGTTTGACATGTGCTACTCAAGGTAGCACATAACTGGCCTAAACGCTAGCCTCCGCGACCATCAGGGATGCCACGGTGCAGGGCTTGCAACGTTACCTACGGCGGCAAGTGCGGCATGTAGGAGAAACCGAACCGAAGTGATTCTGGGCAATACATCACGATGAGTGTCGGTTATACCGGAAGCCCGTGCGACAGCAGGCCGATGTAGAACGCGACGACGGCTATATACAGTATCACGGCAATCGGTTCGACGCGCGGGGCTGCATCGGGAAGTCGTGCATCAGTGTGCGCCACGATGTTGCGGCTCGCGAACATCATGCTTGCGCCGATGAGATCGAGGTTTCCGAACGCTGCGAAGAGGCCAAGCAGCACGGTGATGGGTGCTCCTCCGATGCCGGCAGGGGCCATCAACAAAACGCCCGCCAATAACGGCAGGTAAAATCCCATCATCACAAGGCGACGGCGATCGCGCGGCGTGGCAATTGGAACGTCGCTTGGCGCGACTCCAAGCATTCCACGCGTCGCGAGGCTCGCAAGCGGAAAGAGCGCCGCAAGCGCGACGGCAGCGATCGCGTAGCTTCCCCACATCGGCCATCCAAGCAAATGCGCGATTTGCGCCGTATCGCCGGCACTTAACCACGGCGTAACCATCACATAGTTTACGAACTCCATGATGTTGGCCCACGCGAACCAAAAAAGCATCAGGCGCCCGAAACTGTAACGCGCCGGCTGACGCCGGTACGCAGCGAGCAGCAGGGCGCCGATCGCTAGACTTGTAAGCGGACCCGCCGCAAGGATGAGCAGATTTTGATGAACCGTGCCGCTTGGATTGTTTTCGTAGAACGCATAGATGCGCGGCGCGAATCCAAGCGCCTGAGCCATCAGGCCGTGACCGGCTTCGTGCAACGCCGCCGTCACCAGCTCGGCAATAGCAAACGCCAGCGCCGAATTGACGAAGAACGCCTTCGGGCTACGCGTCGAAGTCAAGGTCGGCGAAGACGCGGTCGACATCGAATGTAAGCCACGGAATTTCGGCGCTAATAACGATATCGCTCGACTCGTACACCCGTGCGACGCCCGCTCCGTGAACTGCGATGGTGCGCGTTTGAGGATCGACATCGAGCACGACGAGGGTTCCAGTGGCGCGATAGCGTGCGATTTTCTCCCGCCGAAGTCGCGCGGATTCGCCCTTCGAACGCACTTCGGCAACGATATCGGGCGCGATCGGCGGCTCTTCGCGATCCTCACCCGAAAGTGCACGGAGTCGCTCGATGGCAACATAGGCGACGTCGGGAACAAAGACCGTATCGGTCCCGTCAACGGCGCCGATGCGAAAGTGCCATTCGGTGCCGGCTCGGCCCCGTTTTCCCGCCAAATCCCAGAGCAATCGAACGAGCGCGGTCTGCGTCATCGAGTGCGCGGTCTTCGGACTCATCTTTGGATACGGGCGCCCGTCGAGATACTCGATCTCGGGTGCGTCGAACAGCGTTTGCATTGCGTCCTCACGCGGAGTATATCACGCGGTTCGGCGCTCCCGGCAACGGGCAGCGGCTTTTTTGGGGGAAGGCGGGTTAGGCCGACCGCCCGGATGGTCGACTCATGATCCTCTCCTCC
>DATKGB010000098.1:0-19973 GCA_035544315.1 Verrucomicrobiia bacterium | reverse complement strand
GGGGACAGTATCACCCGCGGCAAGAGTCTAAAGAACTTTCGTTCGGGGCGCTCGCTTTGAACCGACTTAGGCGGTCGATTGCCGTCGTTGGGCTGCTTGCTACCGTCGCGCTTTCGGCGCCGGCGGCTGCGCCGAATCGGGCCGCGACACTGCGAGAAATTTACGCGCATGCAGTAGACGAAGCTTACAGCCGGCACACGGCCGTCGAATCCGACGGTACGACCTTCGTTTCGACCGGCGACATCGAGCAAGAATGGCTACGCGATTCTTCGGCCGTCCTGATGGCCTACGTAGAAACCGCACGCCACGATCCCTACGTCGAAACGATGCTGCGCGGCGCGATCGTTCGTCAGGCACGGTACATCCAGGTCGACCCGTACGCCAACGCGTTCACGCTGGACTATAAGGTTGCCGAGCGCAAATTCGAAGTCGACTCCCTGCTCTACCCGATCTGGTTTGCGTCGCACTATTGGAAAGCCACCGGCGATCGCTCGATCTTCACCGGCGAGTTGCAACGGATGTTTGCTCGGGTTCTGGTCGTCTTGCGCACCGAGCAGCACCACGATACGCGCTCGAAGTATCGCAGCGTCGCGCTTCTGGGCGGGACCAACGGCACACCGGTGGCGTACACCGGGATGATCTGGACGGGGTTCCGTCCCTCGGACGACCCGGCGCAATACCAATACAACATTCCGGAAAACATGCTGGCCGTCGTCGTCCTGCGCGATCTCACGCGGATCGAACGCAAGGTGTATCGCGACAATCGTATGGCGATGGAGGCCTGGGGTTTGTCCGAGCAAGTAGAGCTCGCGGTCGAACGGTACGGCACGGCCTTCGTTCCGGGCGACGGGCGAATCTATGCCTACGAAGTCGACGGTTTCGGTCACGCCAACTTGATGGACGATGCCAACGTACCGTCGCTGCTGTCGATACCCTACTTCGGCTACGTCCCAGCCACGGACTCCACCTATCGGCAGACCCGCCGCTTCGTTTTGTCCGATAAAAATCCGTTTTTTTACGCCGGTACCTACGCGCAGGGCGTGGGCAGTCCGCACACTCCGCGCGGATACGTGTGGCCGCTAGCCTTGGTCGTTCAGGCGCTCACCTCGACCGATTCGGCCGAGACCGATCGCGTGATGGGCTACATCGCTCAATCCGATACCGGAAATCACGTGTTGCACGAATCGTTCTACGTCGACGATCCCCACAAATTTACGCGTGCCGATTTTGCGTGGCCCAACGCACTGTTTGCCGAGTTGATGCGCCGTCGCGCTCAGTCGCGATCGCCCGTCGCCGCGGTCTTTTCGCGCCCGGTGCACTCGAAATAGACCACCACGACAAGTGCTGCAAACGGTACTTGCAGGAGCGTCTGGAGAGGGATTAAGGCCCAAAAGTCCGCGTTGGCCACGTGCATCGATGCCAACCACGACGCAAACAGTTGCGGCAAGATCGAAACGACCATATCGGTCGCCACGAGCGCGAGCGTAAGGTAGATATTGAAGCGGTGAAGCGCCAGCGAGGCGCTGCGCCGGAATGCGTTGGGGACGAGCCACAGCGCCGAAACCTTGGGTTCGAGTGCCGCGTTGACGTCGGCGTAAATCGTCAGCATCACCAACGCATAGGCGAGTACGCCGATCAGCAAGCCCGTCGCATCGGGAGTGCTCAGCCCGGCGATTGCGGAACTGAGAAGAATCGTGATGACGACATCGATAACGATGACGGCCCAGCTGCGTTCGAATATCCGCTCCCAGCGTGCGCCGCGCGGTACCTCTTGCCCGGTCGCGTCGGTACCGACGAAAACGTAGACGACCAGACTGAGGATCGGCATCACGATGGTCACCGCGACGACGATCGGCTCGCGCAGCGAATGAATGGCCAGGAGGGCCGTTTGCAAGCCGATCGCCACTACCGCTGCTGCCAAATAGAACCACCAGCGTCGGGCGCATAGCCGGAACGCGCGCACGACCAGCGCGCCAAAAGGCGTGGGAGACTGCACGGGCGTTAGCAGGATTCGGTCGGGCGATTCGAGCGCTGCACCACGCTGCGCGGGACGTTCAAGAAAAAGCGCACATCGGCGCAGCCTTCGCAAACGACCACGACGTCGGCGTCGCGGACCGCGCGACCGTCGACGGTCACTTCGAAATCTCCGCGCTCGAAGCCGGCCAGCGTCCGCCGAACGCTGCGGTGAAATTTGTCCGGCGGCGCCAGCGCGCCGATCGCTTCTCGAACCGCCATCGCAAGAAGTTCGCGTACGCGTAGGGGCGTGGCCAGGGCAAAAGCGGTAGCCCCGTCCGTAGCGACGGCATGGAGGTCCAGCGGTACCCGGATGCGGATCACGCCTGCGAGTTTTGGCGAAGTTCGAGGAGCCGCCTGCCGCCGGGGAGTACCGTATTTACCGATGTCCCTTTTCGGGAACTGGAGCGCCGACGCGCTGGTTGGAGCGGCCGAGAAATGTATCGCCAAGATGGACGATGCCGATTTGGCTCGCGCCCTGGTGGTTCGTTCGGCCGTCAGCAACGCTGGGGACCGCGAGGCGCTGCTCGAAACGGTCTTCGACGCGTTCCGCGATCGCGGCGAATCGTCCCAGGACGCCTGCGAGGGCGCCGCCACGACCCTCGACCAGCTTCGTAGCGGCGATCGCGCAGCGCTCGTTTCGTTGCTCGACTACGCGTGCCAGAGCCCCGGCGTTCTCAAGGAGGCCCTCACGTTTCTGGTCGAGCGTCAGCCCGCATCGATCAACGATCTTCCGCCCGAACTCGTCGAGTCGATCTCGCGCCGTTTGGCGGGTTCGGCATGAACGACGAACCGCGTCGTCGGCGCCGCACCGACGACGGCGAAAACGAGGGCAACGGCTGGCTTTCGATGATCGCGCTGATCGTCGTAGTCGTCCTGGTCGGATTGCTGCTGGGCGCCGTACTCGCGCGCGTCTTCGGAGCTAAGACGACGGTCGTCGTTTCGCCGTCTCCATTACCGACGGTCGTCGTTACCGCGCAAGCGTCGATCACGCCGCTGCCGCCCGCTTCGCTTTCGCCAATTCCGCATGCAACGCCGCGTGCAACGCCGCACGCAACCTCGTCGCCGGTCAAAACGGCGGCATCACCTGCGGTGTCGCCATCGGTTGCGGCTTCCGCGATGCCGCGCCCGCACCGCTCCCCAAGTGCAAAACCATCGCCGAACGCCGCTGCGATACCGACGCCGACGGCAACCCCCAAACCGCGACCGACCAAAACCTCATCCCCAGCGCCCAAGCCGCTGCCAAAACCCGTCAGGGCGATCTCGCCGGCGCGCCCCGGGCCGCAAACCGCCGGCGATCGCGCTGCGGCCGTCGTACGCCTCTACCTCGATGCGCTCGCGCGCGGCAACACCGCCGAAGCGCGTTCCTATCTCTCGTCGGGCGAACCGAGCGAATCGTCGTTCATGGATCGCAGCGCGCGTCTGACGTCACTCAACACCACGCAAAACGCCGACGGTACGTATAAAGTCGACACCGATCTCACCACCGCAAACGGCGAGTACTATATCACGTTCACCGTCAACGTCGCCCCCGGCGGCGCCGTCATCACCGACCACGTCGCGATCAAACCCTAGCAGGCCCGAGTCACACCTCGGCGCCCATGCCGGTGTTGGCTCGTACGACCAACTGATTGAAGTCGGTCTCGGCTTGTTCGTCTTTGGAGAAGAGCGTGCCGAGGATGGCGGCGATGAGGCCGATCGGGATTGAAACCAGGCCAGGGTTTTGCAGCGGGAAGAGCGGGTTGGCTTGGATGATGTGATGGGTTGCGGCACCGGGCAAGTCGATGCCCATCACGGCGGGCGAAATCGCGATGAAGAAGAGCGACGACGCTAGTCCGGCGATCATGCCCGAGAGCGCGCCGATGTGGTTGAAGCGGCGCCACGAGAGTGAAAGCAAAATCGACGGCACGTTTGCGCTTGCGGCGACCGCAAACGCCAGGCCGACTAAGAACGCGATGTTGAGCGTTCGCAAGCCGATCGAGAGGAAGATCGCCAGGCCGCCGACGACGATTGCGGTCGTGCGGGCGACGATCATTTGCTCGCGTTCGTCGCCTCGACCTTTGCGAACGATATTCCACCAGATGTCATGTGCGATCGCCGATGAAGCCGAGATCGTTAAGCCGGCCACGACGGCAAGAATTGTCGCGAACGCAACGGCCGCGACGAACGCCATGAAGTATTCTCCCCCGAGTTTGGCGGCCAAAAGCGGCGCGGCGAGGTTGTCGTTGGGTTGCACGACCAAGTACTGATCGCCGTTGCGCTTATATTCTGCGGTGAGCGCTTTCGACTGATCGTAGTGAACGGCGATGTACCGGATCGCATCGCCATTGGATAGTCGGATGCCGATATTCTCTTGGCCGAGTATCGTGGCGGCGCCCAGTCCCATAAACGTTGTGCTCAGGTAGAAGACGCCGATGAGCGACATCGCCCAGGCGACCGAGGTTCGAGCGGCTTTTGCGGTGGGCACGGTATAAAAACGCATCAAAATGTGCGGTAAACCGGCCGTGCCGAGTACGAGCGCCAATCCCAGTGAGATCAGATCGAGTTTGCCGAGCGATCCCTGATACAGCAGGCCAGGCTGTAGCAAATTTCTAACCGCGCCCGTCGATCCGGCCGCGTTGATATTGGCGGCGGCGTGGAAGAATGCCGGCAGCGAGAATCCGAAATGCAGCATCACCAAGAACGACATGATCAACGCAGCCGTCAGTAGCAATCCGGCTTTGACGATCTGCACCCACGTTGTCGCTAACATGCCACCGAAGATGACGTAGATCAGCATGATCGTCCCGACGGCCACGATCGTCGTGCTGTAACCTAACTGCGGGACGAGCAAGTTGATGACCGAACCGGCGCCCACCATCTGCGCGATCATGTAGATCAGCGCGACGACCAGCGTCGAGATCGCTGCCATAGCGCGCACCGGGTGGCCGCGTAAGCGGAACGAGATCAAATCGGCCATCGTGTACTTGCCGACGTTGCGCAGCGGCTCGGCCACCAAGAACAGCACGGTCAGATATGCGACCAGCCAGCCGACCGAATACATGAAACCGTCGAAACCGTAGAACGCGATCAAGCCGGTGATTCCCAAGAACGAAGCGGCCGACATGTAGTCGCCGGCGATCGCCCAGCCGTTTTGCACGCCGCTGATCTCGCGATGCGCGGTAAAGAATCCCTTGCTGGTGGTGTTGCGGGCCGAGGCCCACGCCGTGATGATGAGCGTCGCTATCACGAAGAGGCCGAACATACCGATTCCCGGAGTCATAGCGCCTCCAGCTCTTCGCGCACGCGCGCGACGACTTTGGCTTCGAGCTCGTCGAACGTCTTGGCGCGCCGGACGTAGAGCGCCAGCAAGATCCAGGCCATCGCAAACTGCGAGAAGGCAAAAATATAGCCGAATGTAAGGTCGCCCCACACGGGAGCGCGCATCAGCGCGGGGGCCGCCCCCACCAGGATCGGCAGAGAGAAGTAGTAGGCCGCAAAAAAGATCGTGGCCGGTATGACGAACCGTCGTCTCTTGCTCAGTAGGTCGCGGAAGGTCGGGTCGTCGGCGACCACGTCCCAGTCCCGCGGCGTCAGGTGATGGTGCTCCACGTGCGCTCCCCTTGCCGGCTTGCTTGGGCGGGGAGGTTGGCGCTAAGGAATCAGGCGTCCTCGTCCGGCCAGCCGGCGATCTCGCCGATCGCCGCACTTTTGAGGACGCGCAGGCCCAACATCGCGCATTTCATGCGGGTCGGGCTGATACCGATGCCCACGTTTTCGAGCACTGCCTCTTTGGAGAGACGGGCGACATCGGCGAGATTCATGCCCTTGACGGTTTCGGTGAGCATCGACGCCGAGGCCTGACTGATCGCACAGCCCTTGCCCGAAAACCGGATATCTTCGATCGCGCCATTGCTAGCGACGCGCAACTCCATGCGGATTTGGTCGCCGCACAGCGGATTGACATCCTCGGCGCTGGCATCGGCGGCCGGGTCGAGCGTGCCGAAGTTTCGCGGGTTGCGGTAGTGATCCAAAATGTAGTCGCGGTAAAAATCGTCCACGGCGAACGAACCGATTAAACCGAAACCCGAGCGATGCGCTCGAGTTTAAACAATTGGGCAGCCTTTTCTAATCCAACGAGCAATGCGTCGACGTCCGAGCGGTCGTTGTAGAGATAGAACGAGGCACGCGCCGTCGCCGGCCAGCCCATTTTTTCCATCAGCGGCATGGTGCAGTGGTGTCCGGCCCGGATGCAGATGCCTTCGGTGTCCAGGATCGAGGCCAGATCGTGCGCGTGGATGTCGGCAAAGTTGAACGACAACACGGCCGACGTCAATTCCGGGTCTTTCGGGCCGTAGATTACCAGACCGCGCCGTTGCAACGGCGCCAGCCGTTCCAGCGCGTAGACGAGCAGTTCTTGCTCGTGTTTGCGGATGACGTCCATACCAACGTTCGAAAGGTAGTCGACCGCGACGCCAAAGCCGATCGCATCGGCGACGTTGCTGGTTCCGGCTTCGAACTTCCACGGCAGATCGTTGAACGTCGAGTGCTCGTACTCGACCTTGCGGATCATGTCGCCGCCGGCCAAAAACGGCGGCATCGCTTCGAGCAGCGCGCGCTTGCCGTACAGCGCACCGATGCCGGTGGGCGCCAGCATTTTGTGCCCGCTGATCGCGTAGAAGTCCGCGTCGAGAACCTTGACGTCGACCGCTAGATGGGGAGCGGCTTGGGCACCGTCGATCAAGATGACCGCGCCGGCGGCGCGAGCGCGCGGGATGATCCATTCGAGCGGGGCGATGGTGCCCAGGGTGTTGCTGACGTGGGACAGCGCGACGAGTTTGGCCCCGGCGAGCAGGGCGTCGAGATCGTCGAGCACGTGCATGCCGCGCCCGTCGACCGGGATAAAACGCAGCGTCGCTCCGACTTTCTGCGCGAGCAGTTGCCACGGGACGAGATTGGAATGGTGCTCTATCTGCGAGGTGAGAATGACGTCGCCGCGGCGCAGGTTGGTCAGACCCCACGAATAGGCGACCAGGTTGATCGCTTCGGTCGTGTTGCGCGTCCAGATCAACTCGTCGGTATCGGCACCGATGAAGCGTGCGACCTTCGCGCGCGCGTCCTCGAACGCGTCGGTTGCCCGCGCGGCGATTTCGTAGACGCCCCGATGGATGTTAGCGTTATAGCATTCGTAGTAATCGACCAACGCGTCGATGACCGCACGCGGCTTTTGCGAGGTCGCCGCCGAATCCAGATAGACCAATGGCTTCCCGCGCGACGTCGTCGTGTTGAGGATTGGGAAGTCGCTGCGGTACATTACCCGGCCTTGGCTCGCAAGGCCGCGCGAAGCTCTTCGCGCAAGGCTTCGCTGGGAAAACGCCCGATCGCCGGTTCGAAGAAACCTAAGGCGATCATGCGTTCGGCTTCGCGGGGTTCGATGCCGCGGCTTTCCATGTAGAAGATCTGCTCGCGGTCGATCGCGCCGACGGTCGCACCGTGGAACGCCCTGACGTCGTTGGCCGCGATCTCTAGGGCCGGCACCGAATCGATGTGCGACTGCTTGGAGAGCAGTAGGGCGTCGTCGCGAAGCGAGGCCGCGCTCTGCTGGGCGTGCGCGGCGATGCGAATGTTCCCCAGGTAGCGCGCTTGTCCGCGCTGGGTCGCCGCCGACTTCACGATCGTATCCGAGGTGGAGTTTCCGACGTCGTGCGAGATGCTCGTGACCAGGTCGACATGCTGGTCGCCGCTCGGGAAGAAGAGCGCCGTCACTTCGACCCGCGCACCGGGCCCGACGATGGTCGACTCGGCCGACGCGGCAGCCAGTTCGGCGCCTAGATCGGCAAACGCCCAGGCAACGCGGGCGTCGCGCTGGACCAACGCCGCGCGGCTGGCCAAAATGCGCGCGTCTTGTGGTAGCGTTTGCACGCCGACGTAGGTGATATCCGAACCGTTGCCGGTGACCAGTTCGGTCGTGGTGCAAACCAGCGCGCCGGCTCCGGCCCGGAAACGTTCCACGATCGTCGCCCGCGCGCCGTCTTCGAGCAACACGACCGTCGCGGGGAAGATGGCTTGGCCGTCGGCGCACGAATAGGTGATGACGATCGGTTCGTCGGCGGCAACGCCGCGCGCCACGTAAACCAACGCACCTAAGCCTGCGTATGCGGTGGCCAGCGCGCCGAACTTGGTCGAACGCACGGCGGTGACGCCGTACGCACGATCCAGCAGCGCGCCGCGTTCGCGCGCGGCCGTTTCGAGATCGCAGGCGACGATACCGAGCGCGACGCCGGAAAAAGTAACGGTGCCGGCGCCGGGCTGCAAAGCGTCGGGCAGTTCGAGCGCTTCGAGGTCGATTTTCCAGTACCGCCCGGGCTTGTCGCGGCCAGAACGCGTACCGCGATAATGGGCGAGTGCGGCCGCGCGCGCGACGTCGTCGAGAACGGCCGTGGCAGCGGCGTTAGGCAAGAGCGCCGGTCTCCTCGCGGATCGTATCGTAGCCTTCACGTTCGACACGATGAGCCAACTCGGCATCGCCGGTCTTGACGATCCGGCCATCCATCATGATGTGGACGACGTCGGCGGTCACGTGCTGCAAGATGCGCGGGTAATGCGTGATGATCAAGAAGCCGGTATTCTTGCCCTCGTCGCTCGCGCGCAACGCGGTGACCGCGTTGCCGACCGAGCGCAGTGCATCGACGTCGAGTCCGGAATCGGTTTCATCCAGGACGGCGTACTTGGGGGCCAGGACGGCCAGTTGCAGCATCTCGAGACGTTTTTTTTCGCCGCCCGAGAAACCGTCGTTGAGATAGCGGCCCAAAAACGTGGGGTCCATGTCCAGCGTGTCCATCTTGTCGAGCAAGAGTTGGCGGAACTTCGCGGGACCCAGCCCGTCGGGACGGACGGCTTGCCGCGCGGCGTGCAAGAAGTTGGCAACCTTCACCCCCGGAATTGCCGCGGGATATTGAAACGACAAGAACAACCCCAAGCGCGCGCGCTTTTCGGGCGCCAGTGCCAGCAGGTCCTCACCGTCGAGCGTAACGCCGCCTTGGGTGACCTGGTACTTGGGGTGTCCGGTCAACGAGAACGCGAGGGTTGATTTGCCGCTGCCGTTGGGCCCCATAAGCGCGTGGACTTTTCCGGGTTCGACGACCAGGTCGATCCCCTTGAGGATGATCTTTTCGTCGACGCGCGCGTGGAGGTCGTGAATGGCAAGGCCGGTAGCGGACACGGGGTTGGCTCCTGTTCGAGGCGACGGCACGGTCTGCCGGAAGGGCCCTTTGGGCCCGACTATCGTACCGGAGCGCTCCTTAGAAAGTCAAGGATAAACTTTACTATCTACCCGGCATCGTGCTAGGATGAAGCTAATGCATGCCGACCGTTTCTTCCAGTCCACTCGGGGCCGGATCGTCGCCGAACTGCGCCGGAGTGGCACTGCTTCGGCGGCTGACCTGGCGGCCGCGTTCGGCCTGTCGCCCAACGCCATCCGCCAGCAAGTCGTGGTTCTGGAGCGCGACGGCCTGGTCGTCGAGCAAGCGGTCCGTCGCGGACCGACCAAGCCGACCCTGGAGTTTTCGCTCACCCCGGAAGCCGAAAAACTGTTCCCGCAACATTACGACAAGATGCTGACGGCCGTACTTCAAGAAGTCCGCGCCCAATACGGCGCGCCCGGCGTCGAGTCGGTCTTCCGCGGAATCGCCGATCGTGCCGCCAGCAAGGCCAAGGATCGCGTCACCGCCGACGACGCCGAAGGCCGGCTCGCGCAACTGACCGAGGTTCTGCGTCACCAGGGTGTGATGGCCGAATACAGTTTGATCGATGGCGGCTTTGCGCTGCACGAACATACCTGCCCGTACTCAGGGGTCGCCAAAGACAACCCCGAAGTCTGTTCGGTGATCCATCACGTCATCGACGAGACCATCGGGGGCGAACACCGTCAAGTCGAATCGCTTGCAACCGGAGGGAAGGAGTGTCGGTTTGAGCTTCGGCCGGCGTCTGTGGCGGCGGGTTCGACCGGGTAGGGTCGGCCTCTCACTTTTTTTGGTTACGTTCGGGCCGACCCTACCCGGTCGAAACCTGCGGACATTGTTGGCGATGAAGTTCAAACGAGAAAGAAATAGTGCAGAATGAATTTTCCTAAGTTTCAGAAGTTGGTTGAGGATCGCGGCGGGTTTCGGACGATGGAGAATCCGACGGCTAGCGGCGAGTATTTTAGCGACTCGTGCGGCGATCTGTATAATTTCTTTCTCAAAGTTGGCCCGGGCGCGGTAATTGAGGATATTTCGTACTTTACGACAGGATGCGGGTTTGGGACGGCGACGTGCAGTTTGGTTGTGGATTTGGCTAAGGGCAAGACGATCGACGAAGCCGGCGCGATTACCGAAGCGCACGTCGAAACCGAACTCGACGGCTATCCGGAGAAGAAGAAAGATTACCCGCAACGCGCGCTCGAAGCGCTGCACGTTGCGATCGACGACTACAGGGCCAAAGTTGCGTCCGGCGCGATTCCCGACTACGCGCAGCAAGAACGCACCTACGTCGCGCCCACGCCCAAACCGCAAGCGCCCGCCGCGCAAACCGCCGACGACGGCAAATTGGTCATCAGCCTGCACTAGCCGTCATCGGAATAAGGCCCTTTCGTTTCGCCGTTTCGGTGGGATGCAAGGCACGTGAGGATTGCATGGAAACGTTGGTCGATCTGCCGGAAAACGAATACCTTGACGGCACTGGGTTCCCAAAGGTGAGCCCGAAGTATAACCATGCCGCCGTTCAAGGCGCGTTCGTCGAGATTCTGCGTCGGCTCGGTCGCGGAGTCGGCACGGTTCTCCCCGACCTTCGCTGTAGAGTGGGTGCCGTGACGGAACGATGACGCAATTCGTTCCCGACGTTGCCTTTGTTTCAAGAGAACAGCGCGACTCACTCTCTCGTGAAGAACGTCAGGAGCCTCCGTTCGCCCCGCTCATCGTCGTGGAGGTGCGCTCGCCGTCTGACCGCATCGTTCTTCGCGCCGCGAAGATCGAGCGATATCTTGCCACCGGGTCGGTGCTGGTTCTGGATGTCGACCCCGAGAAACGCACCATAGCGGCACACTCAGCCGACGGCGTTTCTAATTTTAGCGAGAGTCAGTTGTTTCGCCGTCGCGTGGCGCCCTGGCTCGTGTTCGCCGTTAAATACGTCTTCGCAGATCTCGACGACTGAGCACGAGTAATCGCGTGGCGGGGCATTCGCGCATCTGGCTTCTGCCATGTATTGCGAATGCGACGCCGAGATGAGCGAAATCGAAGTGACGCCGTTGCGCACCGGCCTCCCCCTTGAAAAGCTCGATGCGGACTTCTCGATCCGTGGATTGATCCGCGATGTTTTCGGTATCAGGCGGTTAGAACGTTCGCGAGCGACGCGTTTTGTTTAGCCGCCGGTTCGACTTCGCCACTTCGTGGCTACGCTCGCCGTGACGCTTGTCGTAAGTACGGATTGGTCGTGCGTTCGATGCCGATGCTCGTTGAGGGACCGTGGCCGGGGACGACCGGCGTGGCGTCGTTGTAGTCCATGAGTTTGCGGTGAATCGAATCGACGATATCTTCCATCGACGTTCCGCCTAAATCCCAACGGCCGATCGAGCCGGCAAACAGCGTGTCCCCGGTCAGCAGCGTCGTCGCGTTTCCGTGGTCGACCGCAAAGCAGACGCTGCCGGGCGTATGTCCGGGCGTATGCAGCGTGTTGACGCGAATTTTGCCCACAGTCAACGCATCGCCGTCCCGCAATTCGCCGTCGAGTTCGACGACGCGCGCCTCTTTCCAAAGCCCGAACGAGCGCGCGTAAAACGGTAATTCCCGATACAACGGGAGATCGCCCGAATGCAGGAGCGCGCGTCCGCCCGTGTCTTCGCGCAAACGGCCCACATCGAAAATATGATCGATGTGCGCGTGGGTGTGAATCAGCAACGTCGCACGCAACTTGTGCGCCTCCAAGTGAGCCAGCACCGCGTCGACGCCGTCGCCACCGTCGACGACGATCGCTTCGCCGGCGGTTTCGTCGCCGATTATCGTGCAGTTACAGCCGAGCGCACCGACTGCAAACGTATCGAGAATCAAGACGTCGCGATGCCGAAATCGCGGAACGCTCCGTCGAAGTATCCCAGCGGCGATCCGGCTTGTTCGGCGCACGCCTGCACGCTGCCGATGAAGATCGAATGCGAACCGGTGTGATGTTCGGCCTCCACCGTGCAGTCGAAATATGCCACCACACCGTCGAGCACCGGCGCGCCGGTGGCCGCGGCGGAATGCGCGATCCCATCGAATTGCTTATCGCGAACGCCGCCGGCGAACCGTCGTGCCAGCTCGGCTTGGTCGCCGGCTAGGACGTTAACACAGAAAATCCGTGAAGTCGCCACGTACAGATAGCTGCGCGCTTCGCGATTGACGCAGACCAGGAGCGTTGGCGGATCGACCGAGACGCTGGCAAACGCGTTGACCGTAATGCCGCGCGGCTCGCCGTCTTTGATCGAGGTGACGACCGTGACGCCGGTCGGATATCGGCGCATGGCTCGCCGAAACGCGCTGACGTCCAGACTCATTTCACGCGCGCGCCGATCCCGGTTCCATCGCCTAACGGAAGAATGGTTGCATCCAATTGCGGGTGGGCCAAGAAGTACTCGTTGAACTCGCGCATCGCGACAATTTCAGGCGGGTCGTTGCGCCGCGGTTTCTTGGTAACGCGGCCGCCCATCAAGCAGTTGTCGACGATCACGACGCCCGAGCGCTTGAGCATCGGGATAACCAAATCCAGGTACTCGCGGTATTCGGTCTTGATTGCGTCGATAAAAACGATATCCAAGTTGCGCTGCTGAAAGCTGGGCAGCAGTTCGAGGGCCGGCGTGTTAAGGATCGAGATAAAATCGTCTTCGCCGGCGCGGCGGAAGTAGCCTAACGCGACGTCGGTGCGATCGACGTCCGGGTCGATCGTCCAAATCTTCCCCATGGGCGGCTGCGCGAGGGCCATCCACAACGTGGAGTAGCCGTACGCGGTGCCGATCTCGAGAATACCGTTGGCTTGCATCGCGCGTACGATCGTCGAAAGCAGGCGACCGGTCTCGCGCGAGACGATAGGAATATCGTCCTTGCGCCCGTGCTGCTCGAGTTCGAGCAGCAACGGATGCGGATCGGGGTGGATGTTCGCCAGATAGCCGATTTCCAGGGGCTTCGCGCTGTCGTCCATGTCGCAATGGTGTTGGCGGCAGGCCGTCGCCGACCCTACCCGCGAAGGAAGGGCGCCCGATGCGCCGGCGCTTACGCCTCTTTCCCCTCAACGCGGTCCTGTTTCCGGGAACCGCGCTAAATCTGCATATTTTCGAACCGCGCTATCGACAAATGATCGAAGAGTGCGCGCAACGAGGCGAAGGTTTTGGCGTCGTGCTCATCGCCGACGGGGCCGAAGTCGGCGATCCAAACGTCCGGCCCCACGACGTCGGGGCGATCGCCGAGATCGTCGAGGTGACCGCGTTGCCGTTCGAGCGCTACTACGTCAGCGCGATCGGCGGCCAGCGCTTTCGCATCCACAATATCGTCAGCCGCGAACCGTACTTGATTGCCGAAGTCGATACGATCGAAGAAGTGGTTCTGCAGGCAAGCGACGAGCTTACCGTCGCGGCGTTCAACGTGCGCGACCTGTTCGCCGAATATCGCACGCTGCTCGCGGAATTTTCCGGAGCCGAGATCGAGATCGAACTTCCCGACGACGCGCGCGAGTTCTCGTACGTCGTTGCCGACGGCCTGCAGGTCGCCCAAGCCGTCAAACAGCATCTGCTCGAAATGGACGACACGATCCGGCGGCTGGAAACCGAGCGATCCTTTTTGGAACGGGTGCTGCCGCAATTGCGGAAGCTGCTCAAGCGCCGGCGCAAACAACTCCAGGCGCATCGCCCGCAAGACCAAGCCGATCGGGGCCGGCAGGAAAAATTCTTCGGTAAGTTTTTCAGCGCCAACTAAGCAAAAGTCAGCGGGCGCGTCGGGCGGACTTGACGACGTTGCGCAGGAGCGCGAGGTTGGTGACCGGGCCGACGCCGCCGGGAACCGGGGTGAGTGCGCCGGCGATCTTAGCCACGGAATCGAAATCAACGTCGCCCTTGAGCACGCCGTCGACGACGGTGGTGCCGACGTCGATCACGGTAGCACCCGAAGCGATATCGTCCCCGGTGAGCAGCCCGGGAACGCCGGTGGCGATCACGACGACGTCGGCAAGTTTGGTGTAGGGCTGGAGACCGCCGGATTCTCTGTGCAGGATCGTCACGGTTGCGTGCTGCGCCAGCAGCAGCATGGCGACCGGCGCGCCGACCACGATCGAACGACCGACGATCGCGGCCCGACGGCCGCGTAGCGGCCAATGCGGGCTTCGTTCGAGCAGCAGCATCACCGCGGCAGGCGTTGCCGGAACGAACTCGGTGCCCGCGCCGAACGCCAAGAGTCCTTGATTGATCGGGTGCGCGCCGTCGACATCTTTGTGTAGTGGAATCGCATCGGCGATTTCTCGGATCGAGAGATGCGCGGGCAGCGGTTGTTGGAGCAAGACCCCGTGCACGTCGGGATCGTCGCGCAGACGCGTCAGGCGCTCCCGAACCAGGCTTGCGCTCGCGCGTTCGTCGAGTTCGTCCACAACGATATCGATGCCGACGCGCGCGGCGGTTCGGCCCAAATTGCGGACGTAGGCTTCGGACGAGTCGTCGCGTCCTACGAAAACGATCGCCAATCGAGGATGAGTCCCGGCCTCGCGCAGCGCAGTAGTCTGCACGAGCAGTTCGGCACGAAGGTCCGCCGCAAGCGCGCGACCGTCCAGGATAATGGCTGGCACGCCGACGCCGTTTCTCCGCCGAGGGAGGCTTACCTGGAAAGCGTGCGTCGCGAGACTCGAATCGGCCGTGGCTTCGGCGTCGCGGACTTCGAGCGCGCTCTCAACAACTTCCGCGAACTCTATCACGTACGCCCCGAGATCGCGCGTTGCAGCCCCGATGTCCTCGAGCGTTTGTACGCGCTCCTGGGCTACGACGCCCAGAGCCTCCTCCATCAAGAGATTTTCCACGACGGTCTCCCAATCGTCGCTGCCGTCCTGGCTCCAGGTATCATCGCCTTCGAGGGCGAGGTCGATGAAGATCGTATGGGCGACTGGTAGATGGCGCGCACGTCGAGATGGGCTGTCGCCGGAGTTGCCGCGGTCGTTGCGGCGTTGCTGGTATGGTCGTATTTCCAAAGCGGCGGAACCATTGCTGCGGCCGGGCCGGCCGGCTTGGCCGGTAGCCGCGCCCCGAGCTTCAGCGTCGTAGATACCGCCGGCCGTTCGCTGGGCATAGCCAACTTTGCGGGCAAAACGATCGTGCTGAATTTGTGGGCGTCGTGGTGTCCGCCGTGCCGCGCCGAAATGCCCGACCTCGAACGCCTCTATCGCGACGAGCGCGCGCGCGGCGTGATCGTGATCGGCATCGATCAAGGCGAGTCCGTCGGGCGCGCCGCAGCGTTCGCGCGTTCGCTGGGGATTACATACCCGATTCTGGTCGACGATCGCCAGCAATACGGCGGCGTCTACGCCGCGCTCGGATTGCCATCGACGTTCGTCATCGATTCGCACGGTACGATCGTGCGCGGCTTTGACGGACCGCTGACCTACGCGCAAATGCGCGACTCGTTGCGCGGCGTTCGATGATCGGCTTTGCGATCGCAGTGGCCGTCGTCTGTGCGGGCGTACTAGCCGAGTTCCTGTTTCCGGGCCGACCCGTGTTCCATGCCGGATGGTACAACGTGTTGCTGCTGGCGGGAGCGATCGGCATCGCGTTAGCTGCCGGGAAACTCGCCGGCTCCGCGCCGGCCAGAACGATCGCCTACACGCTGTGTGCTTTGGGCGCCGGAATCGTCGCGTTGGCCGGTATCGCCAACGGGCTGTTGGCCCCCGACGTAGCGACCGTGATTGCAGCGCCCGGCGCGACGGTGCGCGTCGACGATCTGGGCGGATCGCTGGTTTTTGCGCCCGACGGGGGCGGCGTGACCCTCGTGCGCGGGTCGTCTCGAACCATCGTCCCGCCATCGGGGCAACGCCTAGCGGGCAACTTTGTCTTGCGTTCGATTCCGCGCAGCGACGTCGCGGTCGATGCGACCGACCGCGTCGGCAGCCATCTGACCATCACGCAACCCAGCGGAACGGTCTTTCTTTCGCCGGTACTCACGATGCAGCAGCGGCAGACCATTTCGGGGGTCGCGTTGCCGTACGACACGTTCGCGGTTCCGGCGTTGCATCGGATCGTGCACGTCGTCTTGTTCGATCCGCGTCAAGCCGCGGCGCTGCTTCCCTCGTTCGACGCCGGCGGGCGCGCGGTGGTGCTCTTTGCCATCGACGACGAAGCCGATCGCCCGCTACCCCGCGGCATCGCGGTCGCGCGCGACGGTGCGCAGGTATCGGTCGCCGGTTTGCGCTTGCGCGCGATCGTCACGACGTACCCGGCAATCGAGATCTCTACGGTGCCGATGCCGACGATCGTGTTGTTGGGCATCCTGATCGTCTTGCTCGGTGGGGCGTGGCCGGCGATCGTCGCACGCCGGCTTGCCGCGCGCTAGAATTCGGTCGTACTGGTAAACGTGAATCTTTCGATTTTCGCCGTCGGAACCACCATCGAGTACGAGTAGCTGCCGCTGCGGCGCAACTGCGACGAGAACTCGCAATGCCGCAGCGCTTCGAGAATGCTTTGGTTGAAGCGCAGGTTGCGCACGCCCCCGACGAGTTCCCCACCCTCGATCAGGTAGGTTCCGTCACGCGTCATCCCGGTCACGATGGTTTGCTTCTCGTCGACGGTACGAATGTACCAAAAGCGACTCACTAAGAGCCCGCGCGGCGTTTGCGCGATTAACTCCTCGCGCGATTTGGTCCCCGGCTCGACCACGACATTGAGAGCTTGGGGGCCATAGGCGTTGGGCGCCGGCAACGCGTGACCGCTATTTTCGCGATGGAGTTTGGCCGCCCAATAGGAATCGGTGACGATCGAACGGACGACGCCGTTCTCAACTAAGTTCACGCGCGCTTTGGGTTGGCCCTCGAAGTCGAACGGCATCGACGGAGCGAGCGCGTGCGTGAAATCGTCACGGATCGTAACGTTCTCGCCGAAATACTTCTCGCCCAGGCCTTCGCTGAAAAACGAGGATCCTTCGTCGAACGATTGAGCGGAAAAATGACCGATGATGTAGTCCAACAGCTCGGCGAAGGCCGCCGGTTCGAGAATAACCGTCCATGCGCCGGGCTTCACCCTGCGTGGCGCGCGCGTGTCGAGGGCCTTGCGTGCGGCGGTCTGCGCGATCGTCGCGGCGTCGATGCCCGCGATCGTATTGCTCAAGCCCTCGGCAAAACCCGATGCGTCCGGTGCGTTCATCTTGACATTCACGCGCGCGTCGGTGCCATCGAACGACGCAAGCGCGCCGTTCGAATTGGCGATGGTGATACCGTCGGCGCCCGTCGAAGCAAAGCCCGCCGACCACAGTCCGTCGCGCTCGGCGACTTCGAACATCGCGTCGGCCATATGCGCGCGCACCGAGGCGGCGGCTCGCGCGGTCGGCTCGTCGTACGCACCCGTCGGGGTCGTCACGACCCCGGCCGCCGGCAACGATGGCTGGTTGGGATCTTGCGGCGCGATCTTAGCCATCGCGATCGCGCGTTGGAGCGTCGCGTGCAGCGCAGCCTCGCTGCCGGCGTCGTTGGAGAGTGCGACGCCTGTGCGGCCGTCGACGATCGCGCGAATCGATACGCTAACGTCGTTCTGCGCTACGTTTTGATGGACGCTTTCGTGGGTGAATCGCGTGAGCGCGTTGTCGGAGGCAGCAATGGCGACTTCGCACTGGTCGGCGCTCGAACGCTCCAGAATGGCGCGCGCGAGACGTTCGCGTTGACTAGCGTTCATAGCCGACTCCCAGCGCAATGTTGCGGAAGCGCGCCGGCGCGGCGGCTTGGGTCGTGCGCCCGGTTTGCATCGGCTCGCCTTTCCCGCAGTTGGGCGTACCCCAGGCAAACCACGAGTCTGCATCGCCGATCGCGTCGCACGAGTTCCAAAACTGGGGCGTCATGCCCGCGTAGGTTGGATTCTTGAGCATCCGCCCGCGCTTGCCGTTCTTCACTTCCCAGCCGATCTGGCAGCCGAATTGAAAGTTCAGGCGGCGGTCGTCGATCGACCACGATCGATTGCTCTCCATGTATACGCCGTCCTTGATATCTTCGAAGAGGCCGTCGAACGGCACGTTTCCGGGGAGCAAGTTGAGATTACACATCCGGATCATCGGAACGTATTCCCAACTTTGCGCGCGCACGCAGGCGTTAGACGAACGGCCGATCGCGCGCGCGGTGTCGTTGGACATTTCGTACCCAACGAGCAGTCCGTTGCGGATGATGTCGGAAGTGCCGCTCTTGGTCCCTTCGTCGTCGTAGCCGCAGGTTGCCATACCGCCGGGCAACGTGTTGTCGATGCGGATGGTCACGCCGTCGGAACCGTAGCGCAGCCGGTCGAGTTGAGCGACCTCGAGGAAGCTCGTGCCCGAGAAATTCGCTTCCCAGCCCATCACGCGATCCAGTTCGGCGGGATGTCCGCACGATTCGTGAATTTGCAACGAGACTTGCGAACCTCCTAGAACGAGGTCGTAGGTGCCGCCGGGACATTGGGGCGCCGTCAGCAGCGCGACGGCCTCTTCGCCGATGCGTTGCGCGTTCTGCACGAGAAGGGCGCCTTGCACGACTTCCCATCCGCCCGACAGATACAGACCGCGATCGCCGGGATACGAGCGCTCCTGCACGTCACCTTCGCCGACAGCTAGGGCAGTAATGCCGCTGCCGCTTTGACGGATGCGCTGTTCGATTTTCGAGCCGATCGTGCTAAAGAAGAATTTATCGGCGCGCCAAAGATCGATCCACGCGCGTCCGACGGCGATGGCCGAACTCACGTGCAGTCCCCGTTCGGCTTCGAGCAATAGCGCCACGCGCTCGCCCAATGGAACGTCGATTGGATCGCGGAGCGTCGGGGTGACGAAAGTATCGACGTAGGCGATGGTTGGCGCCGCGCCCAGCGGCCGGCGTGCGACCGACGCCGACGCGCGCGCCAACTCGATCGCGCGCGCGACCGTGGCGTCGATGCCACGCTCGCTCAAATCCGAACCGGCGGCGAAGCCCCACGCTCCGCCGTGGAGCGCGCGAATGCCGTAGCCGGTCGAGGTTCCGTCGGCCAGTGCCGCCACCGCGCCGTTTCGAACCTCGACGCGTTCGGTGCGGGCCACTTCAAAGCGAATGTCGAGATAGTCGCAACCTCGTACGGAGGACGCGTCCAAAGCGCGATTGGCAAGATCTTCGAACTGCATCGTACTCGGGTTAGGGCCGGGGTGAGCCGCTCCCTGGCACGGGGCCCGAACCCGCGAGCAGGACGTCCAGCCCGGAGATGGTCACGTTCCCGGCGGTGTGGACCACGCGGCTGCCCAATCCGTCGAGCAGGTAAATCGATGCGACGCGGGCGCCCGCGCCAACGGCCGTCGGGATGCGAGCGATCACGTGGTGCCGACCCGTAAAGTCCAGGGTGGTTGCCGTCGCCAGGAACGTTTCTTCGATCGCGTTGACGAACGTGACGCGTACGACCGCTCCGCCGCCGTCGCCATCGATGTCGAATGCGATCCCCAGCGCGTCGTCGGGCAGCCGCGCGTCCAGATTGATGTAGGCTGCGCGTTCCGTGCCGCTAAAATCGTAGTGCAGTCGAAGGCACGACGGACAAGGGTCGCCGAGGTCCAGGCCTCCGGGGCCGCCGCGCGGTGCGGATGCAAACGTCGGCGGCGACAACAGGGTTAGCGGAAGCTCGTGCTGGCCGACGGTGACGCGTTGGGTGGCCAACGTCGGGCCGGCCCGCAAGCTAACGGTCGCATCGGCGCTGCCCGCGGTGAAGGTTCCGTCGTTTGCGATCGTGCCGTCGGATGCGCTCCAGGCGATCCCTCCCC
>DATKGB010000097.1:0-4425 GCA_035544315.1 Verrucomicrobiia bacterium | reverse complement strand
GGGGGAAGAACGCCTGGCTCTCATCCAAAAAATCGGCGTCGGCCTAGCCCTGGCGGGCGTGGCCCTGATCGCGGTTTAGGGGTGGACTAACTCTGCTTAGTCCGGTATACTAGGAGCATGCGTACGATCAAAATCCACGACGCGAAGACGCATTTTTCTGCGCTCATTCACGACGTCCAAGGGGGCGAGGAAATCCTTATTGCCCGCGGCGATACGCTGGTCGCGAAGTTGGTGCCGATCGAATCTCGCGAGGGCAAGCGGGTGCTCGGATATTACGACGGGCAGCCCGTATATATTGCCGATGACTTCGACGAATATCTTCCCGAAGAATGGCGCGAATATACGGAATGAGGTTGCTGCTTGATACGCACGTCTGGATTTGGCAGGGTGCCCAAAGCAAACGTTTAGGCGCGCAGACCCGCGCTGCGCTGGAAGATCGAAAGAACGAACTGTTCCTTTCGATCGCGAGCATTTGGGAACTGGCGATAAAAGACGAAGCCGGCAAACTCAATCTTCCCGTTGAGTTTCAAGTATTCGTGCGAACGCTGCTGGCCAAGTCCGAAACCGCCCTCCTCAATGTTTCGCTGGATCATCTCTTCGTTCTAAAAAGTCTCGAACGGCGTCACCGGGATCCGTTCGATCGGCTACTCGTCGCGCAGGCCCAGATTGAAGCGATGACACTCGTCACGGCCGACGAGCGTCTCTTTCCCTATCCCGCGCCAACCCTCGACGCGCGAACGTAACGGCAGGTTACAGCGTCGACCAGACGTCGAGTTTGCGTTTGACGCCTTCGATGACGGCGTCGGTGAACTCCGTCGTCGAAGATTGGCCGCCCAAATCCGCGGTGGCGATGCCTTCGTGGACGGCTTCGAGCGCGGCTTCGTAGATCGCTCGCGAGGCGTTGGCCGCGCGTTTATCGTCGACGTAGCCGAGCAGCGCGCCTGCGGCCAGAATCATCGCCAGCGGGTTGGCGACGTTTTTTCCGAACAAACGCGGCGCGGTGCCGTGCGGCGCTTCGGCCATTACTACCGACGGTTTGAGGTCGTTATCGAACGCCAACAGGACGGATTCGGCGCCTGCGATCGAACCGAACAACCCCATCACGAGATCCGACAGGCAATCGCCGTCGCGGTTGAGCGTCGGAATCACCAGCGGATCGTCGCCGGCATTGCTTAGTAAGAGCGCGTAGGTCGCGTCGATCAACTGCGGTTCGTACGGCACTTCGGGGTGGCGCGCGGCCGCGGCGTCCATCTCTTCTTTGAGCATGCCTTCGTAGACGGGACTGACGGTGTACTTGGGGCCGCCGAAGACCTTGGCTTTCATTTTCTTGGCATGCACGAAGCCGTATTCTGAAACGATCCGGCAGACCGAGCGGGAGATGACCTCGGTGCGATAGGCGACTTCGTCGGCGCCTTGCCCTTCGCGCCATTCCTTGGCGCCGTAGGCGTCGCCCACGGCCATGCGCACGACCGAAATGGGAGCATGAATACCAGCGACCGGGCGCACGCGCGGCAACTTGCGGCCGGTGCGCACGATCACTTTACCGTCGATTTCTTTGCGCAGGATCGCGTTGGGCGAGCCGACATCCCCGGTGGTCTCGGGGGTGATGGTCGCGGCTTTGAGCCCAAGTTTGTGGCGCTTCATCGCTTGGGATGCGTCCAGGACGACCTGGTTGTTGGTTTCGCGACGCTTCTCCAACGAGAGGTCGTACGACTCGAACTGCAGCGGCATTTCGATCACCGATGCGTCCAGCACGCGCAGCGATTGCTCGAGTAACTCTTGTCCGGTCTGGTCACCTTGCAGGACGACGATGGTCGGCGGGGTCAAATGATCTCCTCTGATCGCGACGAAACTGTTAGCTCTATGGCACCCGTGCGTCGCAGGGCAACTGCTAGAACTCGACTCAATCTCGAGTTCGTCGGCATTGCCGCGATCGGATTGGCGGTCGTACTCGGAATCGCACTTGCGTTACCGTCGTCGTCGGGATATGTCGGAATGGCCACCGCGACGGCGCTGCACAAGGTGTTTGGAGGCGGTGCGCCGCTTTTCCCGGTGCTGGTGGCTCTCTTCGGCGCGATCGTCTTCCTAGAGATTAACGTCCCGCGCTTGATCGCCACTTGGGGCCTTTGCGCCCTAGCCTATTTCTTGCTGATCGATGCCGCCTTGGGCGGCGTGGGTGCGGGCGGAGTCGTCGGTGGCGATATGTGGTGGTCCCTCGGCAAGCTCTTAGGCGGCGGGGGCGCCTGGGTCGTGCTGATCGTTGCGACCTTGGTCTTAAGCCTCGCGTTGACCAACGCCAGTTTGAAGAAGGTGATCGGCTGGCTCATCGGCGTCTTTGGGAAGATTCGCTGGCCGAAGATCCGGCTAGCGCTGCCGCAAGGCCACGACAACGTTCGCGACGCGTTTGCATTACCCGCACCGGCGCCCAAGACGCCGGTCAAATCCGACCCTCCGGAAAAACCTGCGCGCGTCGTTTTCGATGTCGATGAAGTCGCCATCGTTCCGGTCGAGACGTTCGTTCCGTTCGTGCCCGTTCCGGTGATCGGCGAGTACGAACCCGCCAGCGCGCCGGGTGTCACTCGGACCTATCGCCTTCCGGATCTGGCGATGTTCGATGCGCCCCAAGCCCAAATCGTCGACGAATCGAACCGCGCGCACGTGCTCGAGGACACGCTGGCGTCGTTCGGCGTCGGCGCGAAGGTGACGCATATCGAGCGCGGGCCGTCGATTACGCGCTACGAGTTGCGGCCCGAACGTGGCGTGAAAATTTCGCGGATCGCCGCGCTCTCCGACGACATCGCGTTAGCGCTAGCGGCAACGACGGTGCGCATCGAAGCGCCGATTCCCGGCAAGTCGGCCGTCGGCATCGAAGTTCCTAACGCGACGGTTTCGGTCGTCGCGGTGCGCGAGATTCTCGAAGCGATTCCGCAGCGCGGCCAAGTTCCGCCGTTGTGGATGGCGTTGGGCAAGGATATCACCGGGCGCCCGGTCTTCGGCGATCTCGCCAAGATGCCGCACTTGCTGGTAGCCGGCGCGACCGGCTCGGGCAAATCGGTGTGCTTGAACTGCATCATCGCTTCGCTGCTGGTCTCGGCGACCCCCGACCAAGTGCAGATGCTGTTGATCGATCCCAAGCGTGTCGAGTTGACCGTTTACAACGGCATCCCGCATCTGATCAAAGACGTCATTACCGACGCACGCTTGGCCGCCGGCGCGCTCTTCGAGATGACCAAAGAGATGGATTCGCGTTACGAACGCTTTGCAAAAGCCGGCGTGCGCAAGGTCGAGGAGTACAACACCAAGTATCCCGATGAGAAACTGCCTTACGTGGTGATCGTCATCGACGAGCTGGCCGACCTGATGCTGATCGCACCGACGCGGGTGGAGACCACGATCATGCGCATCGCGCAGTTGGCGCGCGCCACCGGCATTCATCTAATTGTTGCAACTCAACGTCCGTCGGTCGACGTCATCACCGGACTGATCAAGGCGAACATTCCGTCGCGGATCGCGTTTGCGGTCAGTTCGCAAGTCGATTCTCGGGTGATTTTAGATATGAACGGCGCGGAGCGTTTGCTGGGTCGCGGCGACATGCTCTACCTGCCGATCGACGCGCCCAAACCGGTGCGCGCGCAGGGTGCGCTGATCACCAATAACGAGGTCGGACGACTGGTCGACTTCTGGGCCAAACAGGGGCGCCCGGACAACTTGCTCGACGTCGAAGTCGTGCCGATCGGCGACGACGAGAGAAGAGACGCCGATCCGCTCTGCTACGAAGCGGCCAAATTCATCATCGAGACCCAGTACGCATCGACCGCGCAGTTGCAGTCCCAATTCTCGATCGGGCATCCGCGGGCGGTGCGCGTGATGAAGCAGCTCGAAGAGTTCAAAGTCGTCGGCCCGCACGAAGGCACCAAGCCGCGCCGCATTATCTTGGGCCTCCCCGAACTCGAGCAGATCGCGTCGCGCCTGGGCAAGGATCGTGGAGGACAGCAAGATCTCTTCGCCTCGGGAAACTAGCATGGTTTTGCAACCTACAAGCGCCCGCGTCGGGCTGCTGGTTTGGGCGGCGGCGTTTCTGGTCGCGTTTTTCGCGTTGGGTTGGTACGTCACGCGAATCGGCGAGCCGGCGCCGTTGCTCGCCGTCGAGCGTGCGATCCTCAACCATTCTACGCTGCTGGCGTGGTGGCTAACGTGGGGATGCTACTGGGAGGTGCTCGTTCCCGCCGGCATCGCGCTGATCGTCGTGGCCTGGCGTTTCCCGCAATGGCGCGCGCGGATCGTTTGGAGTCTGGTGACGCTGCTGCTCTGCTGGGCGATGGCCGACCTCGCCCAGCACATTTTTGGGCGGCCCCGCCGGCTGGACTGGGTGGTCAAACACGAAACCTCTTTCTCGTATCCCAGCTCGCATGCCTCCCTCTCCCC
>DATKGB010000096.1:0-5789 GCA_035544315.1 Verrucomicrobiia bacterium | reverse complement strand
GCCGTTGCCCAGCGAGCGTTCCAAGTCGCGAGCGACCTGGGCCTGGGTCCGGCCGAGCTGGAGGAGCATCTTGAGCGCGTCGTCGTTCATGGCGGTAAGTATAGTTGATGGCTCAACTATCTGTCAATAAATATCCAACCGCATTTTTCGCTTGACGACGCTCGATTTCAGGTGCTAGGATGCGTTGTCGCTCCGTATGTCATGGTGAGCTATAAGGCGGTGCTAAAGATTTCGTCGCCGGTTCGACTCCGGCGCTCCGCGCCTACGCTCACCATGACACCGTGGACATGACACACCATTTTTTAAGGACCGAGCAGATGCGAACTTATCAGCAGAAGACGGCGGATACCAAGCACGATTGGTATATCGTGGACGCGACCGGGCATCGCCTGGGAACGCTCGCGGTTCGCATTGCGCGCGCTCTTTCGGGCCGGCATAAGCCGACCTGGACCCCGCACATCGACGACGGCGACCACGTGATCGTGATCAACGCCGAGAAGATCGAACTGGGCGGTGATAAGTGGGACGGCAAGATTTATTATCGCCACAGCGGTTTCCCGGGCGGTCTGCGGACCGAAACCGCGCGCGAGGTGCACGCCAAGCATCCCGAGCGTCTGATCGAGCGAGCCGTTCGCGGCATGCTGGCGACCAATCGCACCCGCGCCGTGCAGTTGAACCGTTTGACCGTCATCGCCGGCGACAAGCATCCGCATGAGGCGCAGAAGCCTGCGCCCCTGTTCTAGGAGTATTCGTGAACGACATCATTCAAGCCACCGGTCGTCGTAAGCGCGCCATCGCGCGCGTGAAGCTTTCCCTGGGCCAAGGTGTTATCACCATCAACACCAAGCCGATGGAAGAGTACTTCCCGCGCCCGCAACTGCAGCAGGTCGTGCGTCAGCCGTTCGAAGCCACCCAGACCGGCTCGCGTTTCGACGTGACCGTCAAGTGCGAAGGCGGCGGCGTTGCCGGTCAAGCCGGTGCGGTGCGTCACGGCATCGCGCGCGCGCTGCTGGCCGTCGACGAAGCGCTCAAGCCGACGCTGCGTAAGGAAGGTTTCCTCACGCGCGATCCTCGTGAAAAAGAGTCAAAGAAATACGGTCGCAAGAAAGCGCGTAAACGCTTCCAGTTCAGCAAGCGCTAATACCCCCGTTCGGGCGCGGCCGGAGGCTGCGTCTGCAAGGACGAAGGAGTCGCTCGATGGGCGGCTCCTTTTTTCGCTCCCGAGGCTTTCTGGTCGACACCCTGGCGATCGCCGCTGCCGTCGTCCTGCTGTCGATTCATCCCAGCGCGCAATGGGTCGAACGCGCGTACGCGAACGGCGCTTATCCCATCTGGCAGCACGCGATCTCGGCGATAACGTTGCCGCTGCCGTTCTCGCTGGGCGATCTGGCAGGCGTCGCCGGGCTGGCAATCGCGATATTGATCGTCGCGCACAACCTGCGCGCGATGCGCAAAGGGCGGCGTCTGCTGCCGATCGCGCGCGCGCTTTACGGCTTGCTGGCACTGGGGGCCGTCTATACCGGTTGGTTTCTGCTTTCGTGGGGCTTGAACTACGATCGCGCGCCGCTGGAAACGCGGACGCGGTACGACGCATCGCGCGTTACGCTCGCGGCCGGGCGGCGACTGAGCGACGTCGCGCGCACGAACGTGAATCGGCTGGCAGCGGCGGCCCACGCGCGTTCGGGTCGACCGCTGGATACCGATGGGCTGGAGGCGTCGTGGCTACCCGTCGTGCGGCGCTTGGGAGATACGTGGACGCCGCACGTCGGCGCGCCCAAGATCTCGATTGCCGATCCGTTCATGAATGCGACGGGCACCAGCGGCTATATCAACCCGTTAACGCTCAACTCGCATTTGGCTTCGGATCTGTTGTGGTTCGAGCGGCCCTTCGACCTGGCGCACGAATGGACGCACGTTGCCGCCTTCGCGCGCGAAGACGAGGCGAACTACGTGGCCGTGCTCACGACCACGCGTTCGCGCGATCCGGTCATCGCCTATTCGGGCTGGCTGGAAGTCTTCTTGACGCTCCCGCTCAAAGCGCACTACAAGAAAACCGATTTCGCGCCGTTGGTTTGGAGCGACTTTGCTGCAATTCGCTTGCGCAACGCGCGTCGACTCAATCTTTCGCTCGCGCGATTTTCGTGGCGCACCTACAACGTCTATCTCAAGAGCAATCACGTCGCTGCCGGCGTTGAAAACTACAATGAGGTCGCGCGGCTGCTGTTGGCCATTCCGCTGGATCGCCAAGGCCTCCCCATCGCACTAAATCCGCCCGACCGTTAGACATCGTTTGCTCACACGTTCGTAGCCGCCCGGACACGGCGGTCGCGTACGATGCGGTCATGTTCGATGTAGCCGATTCCCTGCATTCCGCGTTGGGCGACGCCCGCTCGCAACTCCAGCGCGCTTCCGACGATGTCACCCGCGCGAATGCCGCCGGTTCGGGCGCCACCGACGGCGCGATGGCGCGCACGGCCCAAGCCGCGCTCTTTCAAGAAGCGCTGTTGGGCGTCGTGCACGCGCGGCTCGAAGAGATCAAGGCGGTGACCAAGTGAGTTTCGATTTGTTGGACGCCTCGGCGGCGGGCATGTCCGCGCAACGCTCTGCGCTCGACGTGGCCGCACGCAACATGGCCGCCGCGCAAGCGGCCGGCCCAAAAGGTTCCTATACGCGACTCGAACCAGTATTTCGCGTCGTCCGCAGCGACGACGGCAGCGACGAGCGCGTCGAATTTGCGGGTACGCGCGCCGATCGGGCGACCGACGGCGACGCGCTCGAAGAAATGCTCGCGGCGATGAACGCGTCGCGCGCCTACGAAGCCGATGCGTCGTTGTTCGACGTCGGCAAACGTCTCGCGCAGCAGACCATCGACATGGGCAGGCTATAAGATGCGCGTCGAGGCGTTGATTCCCGACGGGGCCGCGAACATTCCGGTGACTTCCCGGTCCGAGGGCGGCGAGTTCGCGCGCGCGCTCGACGCGTTGAGCCAAACGCTCGACGGCGCTCAAAGCGCCGAAGACGCGTTTGCTGCCGGGGCCGGCTCGCTGCAAGATGCCGTCTATTTGCGCGCCCGCGCCGACGTCACGCTGGCCGCAGCGACGGCGGCCACTAGTCGCGTCGTGCAGGCGGTCCAATCGTTGCTGAGCATGCAGGTGTAGGCGCGTGACGTTGGGCGCGCTGGCGCTGCGATGGGGCGCGCTCTCACCGGCGATTCGTCGCGTCCTCGCGATCGCATTAGCCGGCCTGGTTGTTGCATCGATCGCCGGGGTTGCGATCGCGCAACGCCCGCGCGGGGCGTTGTTCGCGACGCCGCTGCATCCCGAGCAACTCACCGAGGTCGAAGAGCGCTTGGCGGATTGGAACGTTCCATTTACGCCGACGGCCGACAATCTGATCGTCGACGCGCGGCGTCGCGGCGATTTGCTGCTGCGTTTGTCGCTAGCCGACGTTCCGCACGCGCACGTCGCGACCAGCGACCAGACGTTGGCAAGCATCGGCGCGCTCACGCCCCAATCGGTCATCGACGCGCAGACGCGCGCCGGTCTGGCCGGCGATATCGAGGTGGCCCTGCGCGGCATCGACGGCGTCGACGACGCGCAAGTGATCGTCGCTCCCGCCAAAGCCGCCGATTTTGCCGACGAAACGCCCGCTCAAGCCAGCGCCAGCGTTCGCCTGCGTTTGCGCGACGGGACGGCGCTCTCGGCCGATGCGGTGCAAGGCATTCGTCAGTTCGTGGGCGCTTCGGTTGCGGGCCTGGATCCCGCCCACGTTACCATCGTCGACGATCGCGGCATCGCGTTGGGAAGCAGCAACGATTCGGGCGACGATGCCGACGCGTTGCGCGGGTCGCTGCAGTCGGCATTGGATCAAGCGTTGGGCGCCGGAGCCGCGATCGTGCGCGTTCGTGCCGAGCGTGACGCCCGCGAAATCGCTACCCACGACGTGCGCGACGCGCCGCTGGGAACGCTGACGTCGACCGGCAGCGACGAGTCCTATCGCGACGGGAACAAGAACTACGACAAGCGCCAGCGCGACGAAACCCGCGGCACCGAAACCCGCGATGTCGCGACCACGCTGCCGGCCGGACGCATCGCCCGCTTAAGCGTGGCGGTCTTCGTCGACGCGCGTCGCACGGTCGATCTGGTCGCGATCCGTCAGCTTGCCGCGGCCAGCGTCGGGCTGGACGAACGGCGCGGCGATACGCTGACGGTCGAGGCGGTCGACTTCGCGCGCGATACGGTAGCGGCCAAAGATGGCTGGTGGCTAGCCTATGGGACGATCGTGCCGTTGCTGCCGACCGTCGCGCTGGTCCTCGGCGGATTGTGCGCGCTGCGCTACTGCGCACCGCACGCCGGTGAATTGATCCGAACGTGCGTCGAGCGGGCCGGCATCGCGCAGACCAAAGTCGCCGTCGAAGGCTTCACGCCGACGCAGGTCGCCGGCGTTCTGCGGGACGAGCCGCCGCACGCGGCCGCTGCGGTCATCAGCGCGCTGCCGGCGGCAACCGCCGCGGCGGTGCTCGACCTCTACCCGGCGCACGAGCGCGCGGCGATCGTCCGGCGCATGCAGCGCGAACGCGCGCCGGTCGTGCCGCACGCGCGGGAGATCGTCGACCGTGTCTGATGCGTTCGTCCCGCTGATGACCTTGCTGCGCGAAGTGCAAGCGCCTCCCGTCGAGCCCATCGATACGGTTACCGCGCCGCCGCCGCGGGAGCCGATCGACGCTGCGGACGACGACGCCGTGCAGGCGCTCGCGTCCGACGTGCGCCGGTTTCGCGCGCATCTCGCCGACGCGTTCGACGCAGCGCTGGGCTGCCTGCTCCAAGACGTTGCATGCAGCGTGGTCGCGCGCGAACTCGAATTGGCTCCCGCGCAGATCGCGACGATCGCCGCCGCCGCCCTCCAACGCGCTAGCGACGAATTGCCGCTGGGCTTGCGCGCGCATGCCGACGATTGTGCGCAACTGCAGGGAATGGGACTTCCCGTCACGCCCGATGCCGCGCTCCAATCGGGCGACCTGATCCTGGAGTTGCGCGACGGCGAACTCGATTTTCGCCTGGGGGTTCGTCTGGACGCGATCCTGCGCGCGGCGAGCGCGAGTTGATCGCTCGAGGCCGCGTCCGCGCGGTCCGCGGCGGCGTCGTGCACGCGCGTTTGCCGCTGGCCGCCGTCGGTGACGCGGTCACGATTGCAACGCTCGCTCGGCGAATCGCCGGACGCGTCGAAGCGATCGTCGAGGGAATCTCGATCGTCGCGCCGTTTGACACCGTCGACGGCATCGCCATCGGCTCGCCGATCTGCACCGATCCCGGTGCGCGGGACGTCTGCGTCGCGCCCGATGTCGCGCAACGCGCACCGATCGATCGACCGCTGTGGACCGGCGTGCGCGCGATCGACGGCCTGCTTTCGATCGGCCGCGGCGCGCGCGTCGGTATCTTTGGAGCGCCCGGAACGGGAAAGTCGTCGCTGGTTCGGGCGATCGTCGCTAACGCACGCGTCGACGCGGTGGTGGTCGCCGCCATCGGCGAGCGCGGGCGCGAAGCGCAGGAATGGCACAGTATCGGCGACGCGCGCACGACGATCGTCTGCGCGACCGGCGATCGGCCGGCGGCGCGACGCGTGCGCGCAACCCAAGAAGCCTTCGGGTTGGCCGATCGTCTGCGGCGTCGCGGCTTGCACGTGCTGCTGTTGTTCGATAGTTTGGCACGCTACGCCGGCGCGCTGCGCGAACTGGGCGTGGCTAGCGGTGAAGGCTTAGGTCGCGGCGGTTTTCCGCCGAGCGTCTCCCC
>DATKGB010000095.1:0-4824 GCA_035544315.1 Verrucomicrobiia bacterium | reverse complement strand
AAAATTTCCTGGAGAGTTGACCGTCCCGCTGTGCCACGTCAGGCTGGCGCCGTTTTGCGAGATCGGCGTGAACACGCATGTCGCGCCGCTACAACCAAAGTTCTGCAGCAGATAGCTCGATCCGAAAAAGACCTGCGCGTCGATCCGGTTCTTCGTAAGCAGGTCGAAAAGAACGTTATTGTCGGTTTGATTGAGCGCACCGGTGCGATCGTGATAGCGGTCGGCGAAGCCGGAAACGCCGACGCTGTTCAGCAAACTTTTGGCGTCGAATAGCCAGATTTTCCCAGCGAAAGTTCCGTAACCTGCGATGTCGGGATGCTGGACGAGCCCGTCGGCGGGGTTGTAGTAGAGCCCGACTTTGCGCGTCGAGAAACCAAACCCGGCCGTGTTCGTGAAGAGGTACGTCCCGGCGTCGTAGCGTTGGGCCTGATTGCCGACGAGCACGTTACTCCCGGCATCGTTTCCGTAGTCGACGTACGCATCGACATGCTTGCCGTCGTTGAATTCTATCTGACTGAGAACGTTCTCGTCGTGAACGAACGATTGGCCGTTTTGACATCCGGAGGTTTCGGGGAGACGGCAATCGGCCGCGACGCGTTGCACGGTCAGGCGCCATAAGTTGTCCGCCGTATGAACGCCGAACGCCTGGGCCGAATCGGAGCGCCCGACGCCCAGCGCGTCGAAACTGGCGAGCGAAAACGGCCCCTGCTTCCCTTCGAACGCGTAACCCTCGCGCGGCGTGGGAATGGCGGGCGTATAGAGTTCATTAATTCCCGTACAGACGTCGCAGTCAAAGTTCTGGTAGTAGCCGCTGCCTTGGGTGAAAAATGGGCGCACTTCGTCGAAGAAGCGTTGATACGCGGTCGGAGCGATTGTCTGCTGGTCGACTTCGACATTGGAAAAATCGGGATGTAGCGTTGAATAAAACGACGCGGTCGGCGTAATCGGGATCGAGATGTCGGCTCCGATGCGCGACGTCGAAAGGTCCGATTTGGACGAACCGAGCTCACCGAGCGTATACACACCAAAGCGGGGCTTCGCGCGAGAACTGGCCGCAATCACGCCGTTTATCGAACCGGCAAACCGAACGTCGTCGACACCTTGGCTCGTCTCGGTCTTGTCGTACGCCCACACTTGGTGCTCGCCGGTCGAGCGGACGACCCGGACGAGTTGTGCCTTCCAGCTTCCCGAGCCGACGCCGCGCATCACTTCGATCGGGATCTTCATCGTAACGGCGAAGCCGCCGAGATACACCGCTCCGTACGAATCCCAATTCGGCTGGTAGATCGAATTCTCAGAAGAGTACTGAAAGTGCGTGCCGTTCGACGTCGCTGCGAACTGGTAGAAGAACCCGTTGTTGCCGGTGGGCCACAGGTCGATCCACACCTCATCGTCGGTTCCGTCACCGACGTTGTTGGTATGCTGCTGCGCGAGTAGCGCCTCACGTTGCTTGACGTCGAAGCGTACGTAGATGAACTTGCCGTCGGTCAAGATATATGCCGTCGTCGGCTCGCTTGCCGGACGCTGATCGCTCGCGTCCCATGGCAGCGTTACCGACGTCGCACTCGACCATGTGGCCACGCCTGCGGTCGGGTCGAGCGTGGGCGCGTCGGCCTTGGGCACCAGCAAGCTGCTGGATGGGTCGGAAGTCTGCGCTTCCGCCGCACCGCAGACTGCCAGCATAAGACAGATCGCCAAGAATGCGCTTTTCACGATTCGTGTACGGTTCGAGATGCTCGATGGTTTCACTACAAGATCGCGGTTCTCTGGCCGCTAGAGGAGGTGCGCTGCAGCTTTTGAAGATGAACGAAGGAAGGAAGGTTTTATGAAAAAGGTGTGGACACTTGCATTTGTCATTGTCCTTCTTTCTGGTGCTTCCCATGGCAAGCCGCCAAAGCGTCCGTGCGAAGATACGGCAATGACGCAATATGCGATGAATATGTGTGCGAAACATAGTGCAGACCTTGCCGAGCATGAAATGAACGATTTGTACCGACGGCTCTTACTGCGAGCCGCGAAGTACCCCGGAGCCGCTGCTAAGGTTAGAGCCGCGCAACGTGCTTGGCTCGCCTACCGCGACGCATACGTTCACGCACTGTATTGGGAACCTTGGGACAACGTGCACTACGGCACGGTCTTTCCGATGAACGTCAGCTACACCATCGCAGCCGTGACGAGCATGCATTCGACGGATCTGAAGTGGGAGCTCATTGCGTATAACAACGAACGGAATTGCGGTTGGATAGATGCCAACGGCAAAATTGAGAGTAACTGTTGAGTTGCTAGAGGATGTCCAGGCGGCCGCCGTCGACGACCAGTGTGGTGCCGTTGATGAAGCACGCTTCGTCTGATGCCATGAAACAGATCGCCGCCGCGAGGTCTTCCGGTTGGCCGATCGCCCCTTCGACTTTCTCGGCGCCGCTCTTGACGTTGGGGTTGTTCCAAAGCATCGGCGTATTGACCGCTCCGGGCGCAACCGCGTTGACGCGAATCTTTCGCGCTTCCATTTCTAAACTGAAACCGCGCGTAAACGCTTCGATCGCGCCCTTGGAAGCGGCATACGGCACGACGTTTTGGGTCGTTTCGTGGGCGTGAACCGAACTGATATTTACAAACGCCGACCCGTCGGGCATGTGCGGCACGCCATACTTTGCAAAGTAGAAGACGGATCCTAAGTTCGTCTTGATGACGTGGAAAAAATCATCGTCGAGCGTTTGGAGGATGGGTGTGAACGTCATCATCGCAGCGTCGTTGACGATAACGTGAATCGCGTCGTAGGCTTTAACCGCCGCGGCAATCACCGCTTGCACCTGCGCGGCTTCGCCGACATCGACTTGCGCCGCGATGGCTTCGCCATTCGCTGCGCGTATCCGATCGACGGTCGCTTGAGCCGCATCGAGTCGAAGATCTGCCACCACGACGCGACCGCCCTCGGCCGCCATGCGAAGGCAAGTGGCTTGTCCGATCCCCGAACCGCCTCCCGTAACGATGCACGTCTTCCCGCTGAATCTCATATGTCAGGCCCTCCGTTCGATCGCAGAAGGGAATGATTCCCTGCGGTCAACATTCATACCGCATACATGAGCACACCTTTTCCGCCGGGGTTTCGCTTTGGCGTCGCGACGGCGGACCATCAGTGCGAGGCCTACAACGGGCAAGACGACATCCGCGACGTCTGGGAGCGAGAGCGCGGTCTTACGCCACGCGGACGGGCGACCGATTTCTGGAATCGCTTTCGCGAAGACGTCGATCTTGCTCGCGGGCTTGGATGCACGGCCTTCCGGCTCTCGCTTTCGTGGGCCCGTTTGGAACCGACGCGCGGCGTGTGGGACCCCGGGGCTTTCGAACATTACCGCGAGGTCTTGCAGTATATGCGCGACGCGGGTATGGCAACTATAGTGACGCTCCACCACAACACCTGGCCGGTTCACGTGCAGGCAGCCGGAGGCGGCGCAGGGATGCTCGATTCCGGCTTTCCCGATCGCCTGGGTGCGTACGCAGCCGTCGTGGCGCAGCGGTTGGGAGACCTGATCGACTACTACGTTACGATTAACGAACCGAATCAACTGGTGTACGGATACATCAAAGGCTGGTGGATGCGCGCTTATCCGATGCCGCCGGGATTGGAACCGTCGGCCACGTCGGGACAGCAGATGGATGCGGTCCTGCAACTCATTCCCAATCTTTTTCGCGCGCACGCGCGTGCCTATGCGGCGATTCATGAGACGCGTCCGGGCGCGCGAGTCGGCGCGAACCCGCTGGTATTGGGGTTGCCGCGCTGGCTGCAGCGATTGACGGACCGGTGCGCGACGCGTTTGAAATCAGCCGACGATCTCCACGATCAAAGCGTGCGGATCGTTCACCACCCTGTCTTGGATTCCGGCGACGTTGACATCTCGATCGCGCAGCTTACGCTCACTCAGTCCCGTTTAGACCGGGTGCTCTTTTCGGAGCCGTACTTCGTCGCTCACCTGTGCGCTTTGCATAACGATGCCGCGACCTTGCCTGGGCAACTCACAACGTGGAAGGGGCGCGCCGGCGTGGTTGCCGACACGGCGCCCGCGCAGCAATCCTCGACCTACTTTCCAGCGGCGGATATCGTGCAGTACTCAGACGCGAAAGCCGCCGTGGATGCGTTAAGGCGCGGTGAGATCGAGCTCGTTTTCGATGACGACGCGCTGCTTCGATCGTACGCGTCCGGCGGTCTCAAGCTGACGCCTCTGGACGGGAACGACCAATCCTTTGCAGTCGCGATGGCGCTGGGCAGCCGCGCGCTGTTGAACGTGGTCGATATCGCTCTGCGCGAGTTCAAACAACGCGATCCCGTTACCGGTCTCTCGCCGATCGGCGGAGCGCCCGACGCGGCCGTTCCCGATCTCGACGGCTCGTTGCAAGCGATTCGTCGGCGGGGCGTGCTGCGGGTCGGCATCCATCCCGGTGTGCCGGGCCTATGTGTGCGGGATGCCGCAGGGACGTATGGCGGCCTCGAGCCCGATCTCGCTGGTTACATTGCAACGAGCATTTTCGGCACCGCGGACGGACGAGTGCAGTTCGTTTGTTTGCGCGGGAAACGCCGATTGAGCGCGACGCGTTCGTGGCTGCGGTGCTTCGATGCGTTTTTCAAGACGCTCTCCATGTTTGCAACGATTCTCGGGACGAACTGGTGGAATCTCGGTCTGGCCGGACGGCTTGCGCCGTTTCTGTGCCCATCGGAGTGCGTGGGCGCGCTCGATTACGTCGGATTCGACTACTATTGGGGCGTTCCGTCGCTGCGGCCGTCTCAAATCGAACGTTTGGCGGCGACCGCAGACTGCCGCTATGCCA
>DATKGB010000094.1:0-4734 GCA_035544315.1 Verrucomicrobiia bacterium | reverse complement strand
TTGGGCTTTGGCGAAATCGTTCCGCAAGTGTTTCAAAACCTCACGAAGATTACCGGAGGTCCCAACGGCATCGACGCGTTGGACTTCCCGACGTTCTTCGGTCACTCGTTCGGTCAGAATGCGCTGCCGTACTACTACGTGACGTTGGGGGCGATCGCGCTGACGCTGCTGCTCGTGCGCAATCTGCGCGACAGCCGTTTGGGGCGCGCGTGGATGGCGATTCGCGAGGACGAGTTGGCCGCGCGCCACGTCGGCATCAATACGACCGCGGTCAAGCTGGCCGCGTTCTCCCTGGGCGCATCGTTTAGCGGTCTGGGGGGCGTGATCTTTGCCGCGAAGTTGAGTTTGGTGTCACCCGACTTGTTTGCATTCCAAGTCAGCGTCTTGATCGTCTCGATGCTGGTATTGGGCGGGATGGGGAACATCGCCGGCGTGGTCATCGGCGCGATGGTGCTGACCTTCGTCAACACCGTGCTGCTGCCCCAGGCCAACTCGATCGCGGCCGCCGTCCATATTAACGTTGACTTCGGGCAGTACCACTTTTTCATCTACGGCGCGATCCTCGTCGCGATCATGTTATTCCGCCCGGCCGGCCTGCTTCCCAATCGACAGCGTCGGGCAGAACTCGTTCACGCCGCGGTTCCCGAGGGCCCAGTAGCATGACGGTGTTGGAGCTGTTCGGCGTGAGCAAGCGCTTCGGCCGCGTCAATGCGGTCAACGACGTCTCGTTTGCCGTCGAACGCGGCGATCTGCTGGCCGTTATCGGCCCCAACGGCGCCGGCAAGTCGACGGTCTTCAACGCCATCACCGGCATCTACAGCCTCGATGCCGGGCGCATCGAGTTTAACGGCGTTCGAATCGACGGCCGTCCGACCTTTCGTATCGCCGCGATGGGGATCGCGCGCACGTTTCAAAACATTCGCCTGTTTCGTTTCATGCCGGCGATCGACAATGTGATGGCCGGCGAGCACGCCCGCCTGCATGCTAACGTATTCGCGTCGATGCTGCATCCACCGAGCGAGCGCCGCGAGGAACGCCAAGCGCGCGAGCGTGCGCGCGAGTTGTTGGCGTTCGTCGGGTTGGAGCGCGCTGCGGACGTGCAGGCGGGGAGCTTGGATTACGGATCGCAGCGCCGCCTCGAGATCGCGCGCGCGCTGGCGTCAAGCCCGGAGTTGCTGCTGCTCGACGAGCCGGCGGCCGGCATGAACCCGCGCGAAAAGGAGTCGTTGCGCGAACTACTGCACGCGATTCGCGATCGCGGCGTCACGCAAATGCTCGTCGAACACGATATGTCGTTGGTCATGAATGCCTGCCAGCGGATCGTCGTGCTGGATCACGGCGAAAAGATCGCTCAAGGAACGCCGCAAGCGATTCGCTCTGACCGCCGCGTCATTGAGGCCTACTTGGGAACCGGCGCATGAACTTGCTCGAGGTGAGCGGGCTCGACGTGCGGTACGGCGGGATCGCGGCGTTGCACGGGATCGACCTGCACGTCGAACCGGGCGAGATCGTCGCGCTGCTGGGCGCCAACGGCGCGGGCAAGACCACGACCTTGCGCGCGATCAGCGGCTTGATCCCGTGGAAGGGCGAGATCGCGTTCGACGGCGCGTCGTTGCGCGGCCGCAGCGCCGACAAGATCGCACGCGGCGGTCTGAACCACGTTCCCGAGGGGCGCCGGATCTTCACGCGCATGACGGTTCGCGAGAACCTGGAGTTGGGCGCATTCGGCGAGAGTTCTCGCCAAACGATCGCGTCGCGCGAGGCGTTCGTGCTCGACGCGTTCCCAAGACTCAACGAGCGTTTGGATCAATCGGCGGCGACGTTGTCGGGCGGCGAGCAGCAGATGCTGGCGATCGGTCGAGCGCTGATGGGTTCACCGCGCCTGCTGATGCTCGACGAACCGTCCTTGGGCCTAGCGCCGATCGTTATCGAAACGATCTTTGCAATGATCCGCGAGTTAAACGCGCGCGGCACGACGATGCTGCTAGTCGAGCAAAACGCCCGTCAAGCGCTGCGCGTAGCGCATCGAGCCTACGTCTTAGAAAGCGGCCACATCGTCCGCGAAGGCAAAGCCTTCGATCTCCTCGATGACCCCGCGGTAGTGGCTGCCTATTTAGGCGGCTAAGTTATGTCATGTTGAGATTCACACCGTGTCATGCTGAGCTTTTCGAAGCACTGCACCACCGTTCGTTGCTGGCTGGACCGTTTGGCCCCGTCCGGATTATCCTCAAGGAACTAGCCGCACGGAAGGGAAAGCGGCGATTGTAAAATGATGGTGTAATGATACCGGGTGCGGGCTAAGCCCGACGAGTGTGTCATTAGACCGGGTGCTAGTGAAATGGAATCTTTATGCGTCGCATTCTAGCCAGCGTACGTGGGCGCATGGACCCGATCGAACGCTTGATGCGAGAGCGCAAATGGGCCGCGGCAGAGCGGCAGATTCAGAGCAGGCTTCATGAGGAACCGGACTTTCATTGGTTGTGGGAGCGTTTGAGCGCATCAAGATACCAGCAGCGGGACTACGATGGGGCACTTCGCTGTGCGCAAAAGACTTTGAAGATCATGCCATCATGCTCCCTTGCAATGTGGGATAAGGCGCAAGCGCTATATAATCTTGGGCGATACAGCGACGCGATCGATGCCTTTCAAGCCATTCTTCGTCGCGGCGTCCGAAGATTGGTTAGGGAGCCGTGCAGTGAAGGACCATCCCGCAGCAAGGCGCTCATTTCCGACTCATACTATAGGCTTGCACGAGCGTACGCGCATTCCGGGAATCCCGGGCAAGCGGTTCGAGCCTTGCGAAAAAGTCTTGCGATGCGAGGCCCGGGCGTTAGACCGGTTTGCCCGACGAGCGATGTAAAGGCGCTGTTGAAGCAGCTCACTCACGCGGCAGAACCGCTTGGACGGCTATAACGACGGCTACGGCAACACGTTCCAAGGCGTACTCAGCCAGGATTCCAACACCGGCCAATGGTCAAAGGCATATTATGTTGATCGCGACACAACCTCTATACGGTGCCGCCCCCCCGTTCGACTCGGATATGCGCGCGGCGCTCCGCGCACCGTGTATCAATGATGGTCCCATAACTTACACCGACCGGCCTTTTGTTCTTGTAAGCAAGTATACGGTATCCGGTTCGACCCTCGTCGTGCGCCTCTCGGTTCTCGGGGCTTTTCACGCGGATGCGACGTTGATATCGAAAAATAGGGCGTTTGGCGAGCTGTTTCTCAGTCTCGATGGTCAACCCGCGATCGAGATTACACAATTTGCGGACAATGGCGCAAACATTTTTGCATTTAGGGGCCTCGCAAACGGCCCGCATCGCCTGGTCTACGGCTTGCGTAATCTCGACGGCGTAGAGGCTTACGGGCAACTATGCTTTGTTGTTGGGAAATAAGGCTGGATCCGCTGCAGACCGTCGCGATCGCTAAAAAACCGGCCCGCCTCTGGGGTGGCAAAACGAGTTAGGGTGATACACGCTTTTACGCCGTGTGGGCGGCGGCGGGTTGGGGGAGTTCGTCGTAGACCATTTCTCCGCCGACCATGGTGGCTAGGACTTCGTGTCGGTCGTTCCAGAACGAGAAGTCGGCGCGTAGGCCCGGCGCGATGCGTCCCATCGTGGCGTCGTGGCCGATCAATCGTGCCGGCGCGTAGGTTGCAGCGACGATGGCTTTGGCGAACGGCAGTTCGGTATAGGAGATATAGTTGCGCAGCGCTTCGTCGATGCGCAACGCGCTACCGGCGATGGTGCCGTCTTCGGAGCGCATGACGCCGCCGTCGATGTGATAGCCCGGACCGGCCGGCGGCATATTATCGGTCGCCAGCACGATCCGCTCGCCTAACAAGCGATGCAGCAGATCGACCATCACCGGCGCGACGTGGTAGCCATCGGCGATGACCTGCACCAGCGTGCGTTCGTCTTGGACGAACGCGACCAGGATCGAAGGATCGCGGTGATCGAGTTGCGGCATGCCGTTAAACGCATGAGTCAGCGAGCGGTATCCCATGCCGATTGCGAGCTTACCATCGCGATACCGCGCGGCGGTATGTCCGGCCGAACACGTGACGCCGTTCTCCAAAAAGACGCGCGCGGCGTCGGTCGCGCCGTCGACTTCGGGCGCCATCGTGACGAGCAGCAACGTGCCCTTGCAGGCGTCGATCATTTCTTTGGCGCGATCGACGGATGCCGGGATCAGGCAGTCGCTGCGATGCACGCGCCGGAACTTCGGATTGAGAAACGGCCCTTCAAAATGAATGCCCAAACAGCGCGCACCGCTGGGGCCGTCTTCCTCAAGCTCGTGCGCGGCGTCGGCGATGTCACCGGCGGCATGCAGCATGGATTCCCACGGAGCGGTCATCACCGACGCGACGAAACCGGTGGCGCCCATGCGCGCGTATTCGGCGGCCGCAACCGGAACTGCGTTCCCCTGGTCGCGATTGAAAAGAAAATCACCGGCGCCGTTGGTGTGCACGTCGATCAAACCCGGCGCGACGATCGTGCCCGACGGAAGCGAACGGTCGCTTTCACCCTCAGCGGGCAATATCGCGGCAATTCTCCCGTGTTCGATTGCAATTCTTCCGTGCGTCGACGTGCCGTCGCCGACGGCAATCGCCACCGGTCCGAATGTCCTCACCGCTGAGTGCCTCCCAAAGAAAACCCGACCGATGCCTTCGACAATCGTGCTACGGTCGCCCCTTGCCAATTTTGCCATTTCCGCATCGAATCTCCTCCC
>DATKGB010000093.1:0-22039 GCA_035544315.1 Verrucomicrobiia bacterium | reverse complement strand
AGGGGAGCCCGCTGCCGGCGCCGGTCGCGACGACCAGCGGAGTGACCGCGATGACGAATGCGACCGAGGTCATCAGAATCGGACGGAGGCGGGTCTGGGCCGCGCGCAGCGCCGCCTCGACGAGGGTCGCTCCGGCTCTGAGTTGCTGGTTCGCAAACTCGACGATCAGAATTGCGCTCTTGCTCGCGAGGCCGATCAGCATGACGTAGCCCACTTGCGCGTAGGCGTCTTGGGAGAGAGCGGCGTTGCCGAAGTATTGGAATGGCCACGCCAACCATCCGAGCCACGACGGTAAAACCGCGGGCAAGATGAAGCCCGGGATCGCGAAGAGCGTGCGGAACTTGATCAAGAGCAGCGCTCCGAGCAAAGCCGCCGGTACGGCAAGAATGACGATCAGCGGATCGACGAACGATTCGTATTGCGCGGCCAAGACTAGATAAACGAAGACGATCCCCAGGAAGAAGATCAGCGCGCTTTGGGCGCCCGATTCGATCTCGTCGAGCGACAGGCCGGACCATTCGTAGCCGACGCCGGGCGGGTCGACTTTTTTGGCGATGTTCTGCATGGCGTCGATCGCCTGACCGGTTCCGTAGCCGGACGCGGCGCTGCCGCTCATCTCGATGTTTCGGAATAAATTGTAGTGAGTGATGACCGGCGGTGCTAAGACTTGATTTGCGACGACCAGCGCGCTCACCGGCGTGAGCCCGTTGGTTGCAGAACGCACGTACAGGTTCTGCAGGGAAGAGATGCGGTTGCGATACGGTTCGTCGGCCTGCACGTAGACGCGATACGAGCGATTCAAGTAATCGAAGTTGTTGACGTAGACCGACCCGAGATCGGTCTGCATCGTGTTGAAGAGATCGGTCAGCGAGACGCCGATGGATTTGGCCTTGTTGCGGTCGATGTCCACCTGCAGCTGCGGCGAGTTGATGCGGAACTGCGTGAATACTTGCTGCAGTGGTCCGCCGGGCGTATTGCCAGCGCCCATATACCCGTACGCCGAATTCATCAGCGTAGGCAGACCGACGTTGCCGCGATCCTCGATCTCGTACTGGAAACCGCCGAAGCTGCCGACCCCGTTGATCGCCGGCGGATTGATCGCGAAGATCTGATCCGTCGCGGGGAATTGCCGGGCGAATTTTCCGCTGAGCCCCGTCCGGGAGTAAAGAATCCCGAAGATGGATTCCGTGGAGTTGCGCTCCGACCAAGGTTTGAGTTGAATGAACATCAGGCCGCGGTTGGGGCCACTGCCCGCGAAGCTGAAACCGCCGACGTCGAAGACGTCGGACACGCCGGGCTGATTGCGAATGATCTTCTCGGCCTTGAGCGCGATGTCGCGTTCGCCGGAGAGCGAGGTTCCTTCCGGCGCTTGAATCAGCGCGATGAGATAACCTTGATCTTCGCTGGGAATGAACCCGGTCGGCGTCACTTTGAACAAGAACGCCGTAAGGCCCAGCGCGAGGACGAAGAGTCCCAGGATCGTCCAGCGATGGCCGAATAGCCACGGCAACATGTTGTGATAGCGTTCGCGGAAACCATGCAAGCCGCGATTGAACCAACCAAAGAAACCGGTCTCCGACTCGGGCAAGTTGCGAAGCAGGAGCGCCGAAAGCGTCGGCGCGAGCGTCAGCGCCGCAAACAGCGAGATCGAAATCGACGCCGCAATCGTCAGCGCGAACTGCTTGTAGAGTTGGCCCGTCGTGCCCGGGAAGAACGCGACCGGAATGAAGACCGCGAGCAGAACCAGCGACGAAGCGACCACCGCACTTTGAATCTCGCGCATCGCTGCGCCGGCGCCCTCGATACCGCCCATCTTATGCTCGGAGGCGTAACGCGCGATGTTTTCGATAACCACGATCGCGTCGTCGACGACCAACCCCGTGGCTAGCGTCAGTCCGAAGAGCGTGACCGTGTTGATCGTAAAACCGAAGATCTTCATCACGAAGAACGTTCCGATCAGCGATACCGGAATAGTCGCGGCCGGAATGAGCGTCGCGCGCGCGTCTTGCAAGAACAAGAAGATTACCAGAATGACCAAAACGATCGAGACCACCAAAGTGACGACGACGTCGTGGATCGACGCTTTGACGAACGTCGTGCTGTCGAACGCGACCTTGTAATGGACGCCAGGTGGGAAGGTGGCCGAGAGAGCGTCGAGCTTCTGTATGACGCCTTGGGAAACCGATAGTGCGTTGGCCGTCGGAAGCTGCAAGACACCCAAACCGACGACGTTATCGTTTCCGTCGAAGCGGATGAACGATGAGTAGTCTTCGGCGCCCAGTTCGATGCGCGCGACGTCGCTGAGTTTGATGAAGGCCCCGTTGGACTGGGCTTGCACGATGATGTCGCGGAATTGCTGCGGGGTCGAGAGGCGTCCGACGGCGTTGACCGCCATCGTGTACGGCTGATCTGCGGATTCGGGCGTTCCCCCGATGCTGCCCGCGGCGACCTGCACGTTCTGTTCCTGCACCGAAGAGATCACGTCGCCGGCCGTCAGCCCGCGCGCGGCGAGCTCGAGCGGATTGAGCCAAACGCGCATCGCGTAGCGACGCTGACCGAAGATGAGAACGCTGGAAACGCCGTTGACGCGCTTGAGATCGTTGACGACGTTGAGTTCGGCATAGTTGCTTAAAAAGAGCTGATCGTACTTCTTGTTATCCGACGTCAGCGCGAGGGCCATCACGAACGAGCCGGAGTTCTTGGCAACGGTGATACCGGTCTGCGTGACCGCGGATGGAAGTTGTCCCAACGCCGACTGCACCGCGTTCTGAACGTCGGTGGCGGCGATGTCGAGGTTCACGCCAAGGTTGAAAGTGCAGGTGATCGTCGAGACCCCTTGTGCGCTGGTCGAGGAAATGTAGCGCAGGCCTTCGACCCCGTTGACGGCTTGTTCGAGCGGCGTGGTGACCGCGGTTTCGATCGCCTCGGGGCTGGCACCGATGTAGCTGGCCGATATCGATACGACCGGGGGAGCGATCTCCGGATATTGCGCGACCGGCAGCGTCGGAATGACGATCAGGCCCGCGATCAATACGACCAGCGAGCAGACCGCTGCGAAGATCGGGCGACGTAAGAAGAAGTTCGTCACGCGCTAAGGCTGGAAGGCTTGTTCGGCGTGATACGAGGAGCGCGAAAGCGGGCTGGAGACGACCTGATGGAAGCCTTTGGTTTTCGCCAAGCGCCCGAGTTCGTCGAAATGCTGCGGGGTGATGAACTCTATGACGGGCAGGTGCTTCTTGCTGGGTTGCAGATATTGTCCCATCGTGAAGATGTCGATGCCGACGCCCCGCGCTTGGTCCATTGCCGCTTCGATTTCGTCATCGGTCTCGCCCAGGCCCAGCATCAACGAAGTCTTGGTATAGCGTTCGGGTGCGCGTTTCTTGGCATGGTCGAGGACCTTGAGCGATTGATCGAAGTTCGCGCGCTTGTCGCGAATCTTGGGCGATAAGCGACGCACCGTCTCGAGATTGTGCGCGAACACGTCGGGTTGCGAGTCCATGACGATATCCAGCGCGGCGAGATCGCCGCGATAGTCCCCGCTGAGGATCTCGACCTTGGAGCCCGGCACCATTTCATGTATCGCCCGGACCGTATTAGCAAAGATGGTCGCCCCGCCATCCTTAAGATCGTCGCGATCGACGGCGGTGAGGACCAAATACTTCCAGCCTAAATCGCGCACCGCTTCGGCCACGCGCTGCGGCTCGTCCCAATCGACGATTCCGCGCGGATTTCCGGTCTTTACGTTGCAGAAGCGACAGCCACGCGTACACGTATCTCCCAAAATCATGATGGTCGCCGTGCCCGCACCCCAACACTCCGCAATGTTCGGGCAAGCGGCTTCTTTGCACACCGTGTTGAGCTTGAGCGAGTTGACCTCACTCCGAACCCGCTCGTAATCCTCGCCATACGGCAAAGAAACCCGCAACCAATCAGGCTTCCGAACCCGCGGCGCCGCAATCAAATCAATTTCAATCGCCACTACGCGCTCACCAAATCGACAGAAGGAAGGAACTCGACATCGAACGTCTTGGCCAGCGACGCCAACACCACGCCCTTGGCCTCGTCCACCGCAACCTCGCGCCCAACCTGCCGCGAGATCGACGTGATCCCGCGGTCGGTCATCCCGCAAGGATTGATCAGACGGTCGTAATCCAACTCCGTACAAACGTTCAAAGCAATCCCATGTAGCGATGTCATCTTCTGGACTGCAAGTCCGATAGCGCAGATCTGATCGCGCCCGACCCAAACCCCCGCATGCTCGCTCCAGCGCTCGCCAACAATTCCAAACGATGCAACGGCCTCAATGATGGCCCCCTCAAGAGCCCTTACCAACGGCACGACCTCGCGAAACCGCTCCAGCTTACGAATCGGATAGACAACGAGTTGTCCGGGCCCATGATACGTAACGTCACCCCCACGTTCGATCTCAACGAGATCCACGCCCCGAGCCGCCAACGCTTCACGCGATAGCAACACATTCTGCTCGCCCTTAGCATTACGCCCCAAAGTAACCACCGGCAAATGCTCGACCACAATCCAAGTATCCGGCGCATCCCCCGCCGCCACCGCAGCATGAACGCGATGCTGCAAATCCCAAACCTCGCGATACCCCGCCACCCCAAGATCCATCAGCCGCGCCATCTTAGCCACGAGCGTTACGACCCATCGGCGAGACAGTTGGTGTCATGCCACGAGCGTAGTGGGTTGCGTTGGTTGGAGTTTGGGGCGTGGATGCTTCCGAGACGAGGGCTCTGACTTTTTTGCAAAAGCCCGGAGGGCGTTTTCCTTTGGTCGTTGCAAAAAAGCTGCGCAGCAGGAGGCCCCCACGATGGGGGCCGAGGAGCGTCCGAGGACGGGAGTATCCACGCCCCAAACTCCAACCAACGCAATCCGCGGAGCGCAGCACGGACGCACAGAGCGTTGGCAAGGCCAATGTCACTTAGCAGCAACTGGGGCCTTGGGTTTGGGATTGACGATGTGAATTGCTTTGCCGTGCGCCGCTTCGGCTGCATCCATAATGCCTTCGGTCAGCGTCGGATGCGGGTGAATCGAGAGCCCGATGTCTTCGAGAGTAGCACCCATCTCCAACGCGATCACGCCTTCGCCGATCAACGATTCGGCTTGAGGTGCGACGATATGCATGCCGAGCAAGAGGTCAGTTTTCGCATCGCCGACAAGCTTGATGACGCCGTCGCTTTCGTTCATCGTGCGCGCGCGGCCGCTGGCAGCTAGCGGGAACTTGCCGATGCGCACTTCGTAGCCCTTGGCTTTTGCCTCTTCTTCGGAGAGGCCGATGGTTGCGACCTCGGGATCGGTATAGACGCAGTTGGGAATCGCGATCGGATCGAAGGCGGCCGACTTGTCTCCGGAGATCGCTTCGGCAGCGACGACGCCTTGCTTCATCGCACGGTGCGCGAGCAGCGGCTGTCCGGTGACGTCGCCGACGGCAAAGACGCTGGGGACTTTGGTGCGGCACTGCTGGTCGATGGCGACGAAGCCTTTGTCGTCGACGGTGACACCCACGGCCTGCAGATTCAATCCATCGGTAATCGGACGGCGACCGACGGCCACCAGAACCATGTCGAACTCGCGGGTTTCGTCCTTGCCGTTGGTGCCTTCGCCATTGAACGTGGCCTTCACGACGTTGCCGCTCTTTTCGACCTTGCCGACCTTGGTGTCGAGCATGATCTCGACGCCTTGCTTCTTGAGTATCCGGCCCAACGTCTTGGAGATTTCGCTGTCGGTGCCCGTGAGGATTTGCGGAAGCGCTTCGATCACCAGCACTTTGGCGCCGACGCGCGTATAGACCGTTGCGAATTCTAAGCCAATGACGCCTCCGCCGATGACCAGCATATTCTTGGGAATGCGCTTCATCTGCACGGCATCGTCGGAGTTGATGATGCTCTCGCCGTCGCGCGGCCAGGCTTTGACATCGATCGGAGCCGATCCGGTGGCGATGACGACATACTTGGCCGTAATCGTGTCCTCTCCGCCGTCTTTCTTCTTTACGACGACTTGCGTCGGGCTCGTGAACGCGGCTTCGCCATAGACGAACTCGACGTTGTTGGCTTTGAACAGCGTCTTTACACCGCCGACGTTGGAGTTGACGACATCGGTTTTGAATTTTGCGACACCTTCGCGATCGACTTCCGCTTTGGGAACTTTGAGGCCGATGGCTGCGGCGTGATCGATGTGGCGAATCACTTCGCCGACGTGGAGCAAGGCTTTGGTCGGAATGCAGCCCCAGTTGAGACAGACTCCACCGACCTCGTCGCGGTCGACGCAGATGACCTTCTTGCCGAGTTGTCCGAGTCGGATGGCGGCGTGATATCCGCCCGGTCCAGCGCCGATGACGACTGCATCAACCTGATGTTCTGCCAAGATCTTGCTCCTGTAGTTGCGATGAGTGGGTGACGGGCGACCCGTGGCTATCATACCTAGACGATGCGTTTCGCAATACCGTTTTGGCGACTGCGCGCAAATCCGCCGAAGAGACCCGGTCGCCGGCCCCGAGGGCGGCCTCTCCGTCTTCGCGCGACAGACGGTCGCGTGCCTGTTCTCCGGTCTGGCGCGCGCCATCGACCGTGGGGCCAAAGGTCAGCAGCCTGAAGCGCTCTCGGTGGCGCTGAACCGCCCGAATCAATCGCGCCGCCTCGCCCGGCTGACCGGCGAGCAGAACGTAGCGGGCGACCGTTTCGACCGTCGCGGCCAAATATTCGGGTTGCTGCGTCGTCTCGAGGAGATCCAGGGCCCGTTCGAGCGCCCGGCGCGCGCCCTGGCGATCGCCGCTGGCCAAGCGGCCGCGTGCCAGCGTGGCATTGAGCCACGACTGGAACGCCGCGTTGTCCAAGCCGGCGGCCAGCGCCAGGCCTTCGGCGATCACTTCCTCGAGTTTGAGGTAGTGCTGGAGGACGCAATACGTCTCGGCCAGGTTTCCGAGCAACGTGACGAGCAAGCCGTCGAATCTCTCGGCGCGCGAAAGCTCTTCGCCTTTCAAATAATATTCCAGCGCCTGCGCCGGGCAATCGCGCAGTTCCAGCTCGATGCTTCCCATGTTGCACAGCGCCGAGGCGACGCCGCGTCGGTGCCCGATGGCGGTGTGCAAGCGTAGCGCCATCTCGCTGTAGCGCAGCGCGTTATCGAGATCGCCGGTGTACAGTGAAGCGACGCCTAGGGCATTGTATGCGCGGCCCAGCGAGAGCTGATCGTTGGCTTGCGTGAAAGCGCCGACTAAAAACGAAGAGTGCTCGATGAGCGTTGGATAATCCGATGCCAAGATGCAAACGCGCATGCGCGCGTACCAAAGTTTGGCAAGCGCGTAGGAGTCGAGCACGCCGGTTTTTTGGGCGGCGTCCGTCAAGCGTTTCGTCCACGTCATCCCTTCGGTGAGATGACCGCCGTCGGCCCACCGCGCTACCAGCAACCAGGAGATTTCGACGCCCAGCGGGAGCCGGTCGGAACTTTTGATCGACCATTCCATGACCGCCCGGAAGTCGGCGTAACGTTGCGCGATCGCGCTTATTCCATTGGCCGAATTGCCCGTTTCGATGCGCGCGCGCATGGCGTTGGCGACATCGCGCATCCGGGCCGCGAATCGTTTAGAGATCGTACGCCGCTGCGCGGTCCCCGAGAGCAACGGCCGAGCCGCCGCCCGAATCGGCGCGAGCATCGCGTAACTTCCGTCGGACGCGCGCATCAGCAGCGAGTGGTCGACCAGTTCCGTCAAGAGATCCGCGACGATCTCGACCGGCTCGTCGGGCGCGTAAAGCGCGCGAGCGTCTTGCACGTCGAAACGCCCGTTGAACGTCGTCAGACAGCCCAAAGCGTCGCGGGCGCGTTCGCCCAGCAGCGACGTGCTCCAATCGATCGTTTGCTGGAGCGTGCAGTGGCGCGAGTCGCTCGACGTCTTCGCATTGAGCCGCGCCGGCACGATGCGCCGCGCCGTTTCGACCAGTTGTCCTAAGGATTTGGCCGGATAGTGTGCGGTCGCGAGATCGATGGCAAACGGCAGGCCGTCGAGCAGCGTGACGATCTTATCGATCGAAGCGCGCTCGCGAGCGTCGGGTGCGAAACCTGCGATGCGCGTACGCACGCACGAGACGAAAAACGTCTGGGCGTCGGGCAGCGGCATCGCGCCGACTTCGACGATCGCTTCACCCCGGGCGCCCAAGCGGTGCCGGCTCGTTACGAGGACGACCGCTTCGCTCGCGGCGGCGATCGCTTCGGCGGCGCTGCGAGCCTCTCCCAAGACGTGTTCGGCGTTGTCGATCAGGACCAAACGGGGACGCCCGCGCAGTTGGGCGACCGCGGCATCGAAAGCGGTCTCGCCCGCCGACTCGCGCGCGCCCAAAGCGGCGGCGACTGCGTCGGCAACCGCGCCGGTGCCGATTTCTAACAGCGGGACGAACGCGAAATCATCGCCCGCCGAGCGGTGGGCGAGTTCCAAAGCTAATCGAGATTTGCCGCTCCCGCCCGGGCCGACCAGCGTGACGATGCCACCGGTCCGCAACAGAGCCAGAGCCTGCTCGAGCTGTCCGGCGCGCCCGACGAAGGGGACGCGAACGTCGATTCCATGCTCGGCGATCACCCGGCAGTTTTGCGCTCCCGAGGCGGCGAGCCCCTCTCACAGCGAATGGACCGGACCATGGCCAAAATTGGATGGGCCTCGATTCTGCCGTCGCTGGACCGCGATTCGATCGTTCCGCTCTACCGGCAGATCTACGAGCATTTGCGCGAGGCTATTCTGGCCGGGACGTTGCCCGAGTCTACCCGGCTGCCGCCCGAGCGGGCGATGTCCGAGCGCCTGGCGGTCAATCGCAGCACCGTCGTGCGCGCCTATCGCGAGCTGGTGACCGACGGGCTGATCGAGCAACGGGTTGGGTCGGGTTCGCGGGTCGTCCCGCAACTGCGGCCGGGGCAGCCCGAACGCTCTCCTTCGGTCCCGTGGTGGGTGACGCTGCCGCCCTGGCGTGTCGGTGAGTTCCCGATGGTACTGGGCGAGCTAGCGGCAAAACAGCAACCCGGTCGACTGTCGTTCGTTCAAGGCGTCGCTCCCGATCAGCCCTCGCCGATGGCCGAGTTGGCGACCTCGTTCGCGCGCGTCGCTTGCGATCCGCGCTTTATTCTCTCGTACGGCGATTCCGAAGGTTACGAGCCGCTGCGGGCACACATTGCCGAGCGAATGCGAGCGCGCGGCGCGCGCTCGATCGAACCGGGGAACATCGTCGCGCTGACCGGCTCGACCCAAGGGATCACGATCGTCGCCCAGAGTTTGGCCGAACCCGGCGACGAGATCGTCGTCGAACAGCCGTCCTATCCGGGCGCGCTGCAAATCTTTCAAATCTGCGGACTGCGCGCGATTTCGGTGCCGGTCGACGACGACGGCATGCGCGTCGATCACGTCGAGGCGATCCTGCGCACGCGACGACCGCGCTTCATCTATACGATGCCTTCATTACACAACCCGACCAACGCGACCATGAACGCCGATCGGCGCGAGCGCCTGATCACCGTCGCGCGCCGCGCGGGCGTTCCGATCGTCGAGGACGATCCGTACGGACCGCTGGCGAGCGCCGATCTGGCGCCGTTGGTCGCGCTGGCCCCCGACCACGTCGTCTATCTTTCGACGTTTTCAAAAACGATCGCACCGTCGTTGCGCGTCGGTTGGCTGGCTGCGCCGCGCACGATTCTCGAGCGATTGCTGCTGCGCAAGCAATCTATCGACATGGCGACGAGCCTGTACGTGCAAGCGGCCGTGGCCGACTACTTGGAACGCGGGTACGACGCCCACGTGACGCAGCTGCGCGAGGAGTTGCTGCTCCGCCGCAAACTCGCCGACGCTGCGATCGCCAAACATTGGCCGGCGACGATTCGCATCTCCAAACCGTCGGGCGGGTTCTACGTGTGGGCGACGACGCCTCGCGAGCTCCGCGCGCGGCCGCTGTTGGATGCCGCCGAACGTTTGGGCGCTTCGTTTTTGTTCGGCGAGGCGTTCTTTGCCGGCCCGGGCGGCGACCATAACTTCCGGCTGGCTCTGACCGCGGTGACCCGCGATGAGATCGGCGAAGGCATCGCGCGCATCGGTAACGCGATCGCCACGTTACGCGCGTGAAGGTCGCCCATCTGCAACGCGATTTGCTGGGCTGGTATCGTCTTCAGGGGCGCGCGGATCTGCCGTGGCGGGTCGTGCGCGATCCGTATTACACGGTTGTGAGCGAGTTTATGCTGCAGCAGACGCAAGTCGACCGCGTCGTTCCGAAATTCGTCGCTTTCGTCGAACGCTTCCGCGATTTTTCAGCGCTAGCGGCGGCCTCGACCGCCGACGTGATTCGTCAATGGAAGGGACTGGGCTATAATTCGCGCGCCGTGCGGCTCAAACGTTTGGCGCAAGCGATAGTCGAGCGACATGGCGGCGTCATGCCCAGCCGAATCGAAGTGCTGCGCGCGCTCCCTGGCGTCGGGCCGTATACTGCAGCCGCGATTGCTGCGTTCGCCTTCGACCAAGATGCGGCGGCCTGCGATACCAACGTCAGGCGGGTCGTGCACCGGTTGGCATTCGGCGTGGAGTTTCCGCCGATGGCTTCGAGGGCGAAACTCGACGCACTCGCGCACGAGTTGGTTCCCCAAGGCTTGGCTCACGATTGGAACTCCGCGATGATGGATTTGGGCGCGACGATCTGCACCGCGCGCGCTCCCAAATGCTTGCTATGCCCGTTGCGGGCGACGTGCGTGGCGGCGCCGATCGACGCGGCGCAATTGGAGGTCGCGCGCAAAGCCGCTACCGACGCCGCCGAGCAGAAACCCGCGCTCAGATTTGAGGAGACGGCGCGGTACGCGCGCGGTCGAATCGTCGACCGGCTGCGCGAGCTGCCGCCCGAGCGCGCGATCTCGCTATTGGACTTGCACGCCGATTTGCAGCCGCTGCTGGCAGGCAGGTCGGTCGACGAGGTCGACGCGTTGGTTGCCGCGCTGGCGCGCGACGGCGTAGTCGAATCCGCGAACGGCGAAGTGCGGCTGCGAGCCTGAGATGTCCCTATCATGGTGAGATGCCCGCAGTGTCAGGATCAGCGTAGCGACCGCAGGGAGCGCGGGGACCGGCATACTCGTGTTAGAGTTATCCAAAGCTATGGCGATTCCGTTTCCCAAGAAAAAGGTCAGCAAGGCGATCGCGCTTGAGGAGTTGTCGATTTTGCAACGCAGCTATCCCAACGCCGTCACGGCGCTGACCTACACCAATCCGTTCGAGTTGCTGATTGCGGTGATACTCTCGGCGCAATGTACCGACGCGCGCGTTAATTTGACCACGCCTAAGCTGTTCGCGCAATATCCGACGGCGAAGGCGTTATCGAATGCCGATGTAACCGACGTGGAAGCGATCGTGAAATCGTGCGGATTCTTTCGCATGAAGGCCAAGAACGTGATCGCGTCCGCGCGCGGATTGGTCGCCAATCACGGCGGCGAGGTTCCGTCGCAACGCGAAGCGCTCGAAGCGCTGCCGGGCGTCGGCCGCAAGACCGCCAACGTCGTGATGTCCGTCGCGTTTGAAGAAGCGGCGTTCGCCGTCGATACGCACGTCTTTCGCGTCGCGCACCGTTTGGGTCTAACGCTTGGCAAGACGCCGCGCCAAGTGGAAGAAGACGTCACCGCGATGATTCCGCCGGCACAGTGGCGTCACGCGCACCACTGGCTGATCCTCCACGGTCGTGCCGTCTGCAAGGCGCCGACGCCGTTGTGCGGGGCGTGCCCCGTGAACCGCCTCTGCCCGACGGCAAAGGTCGTCCTGGTTGCCAAAAGATCTAGAACGAAATCGGGCCCGAGCGGTCGAGGTGCGAAGGCCGCGGCAGCTCGGCGTCCTGCGCGATGAGCTTGAGCACGCCCGAGGCCGTCAGCGCGTCGCCGTAGCCGGCCACGTTGGAAACGATCGAAATATTCACCAGCGCCGGCGTGGGCGCGTCGGGGATGAACTGATAGTCGCCGTCGAGACCCAAGCCGCCAATCCGAACGAGTTCGTTCACGTCGTCGAGGTCGAGCCCGACGCGCTTCTCGCCAAAACGCAAACGCACGCGCAGCGGGCGCTCCAGGACGATGAGTTTAACGCCGCGGGCAACGCCCAGAATCGAATTGAGACGGGTGGCGCCCTCGCCCAGATTGGCCGCGAAGGCGCGCAACGCGGACTCGGCGTTTTGGAAGCTGCCGGCCGTCTCGCTGGTCGCGTCGATCGCGCGCCCCAACTCGCGGCGCGCTCGAATGCGCTCGGCGGCGGCAACGATCGGATTTTGCGCGGTGAACTCGGGTTCCATTGGATCGGGCATGACCGCGAGTATTCGTCGCATCGGATGCTGAAGTCCGGTTTTCATGAGAAGGAGTATCTATGACTGATTCTGCCAGCCCGGTCCAAGCCGTGGTCGTCGACACCCCGGGCTGGCGCAACGTCAAGCCGCGGATTCCCGACACGCAGCAACGCCGCCAATTGCAGTCCCAGCGTCAAGTTCGCGAAATTGTGTTTGGCGCGCAGGACGGCATTCTCACGACCATGGGCATCGTGACGGGATTGGGTGCTGCCACCGGCAATCACGTGACCGTGGTGATTACGGGCGGCTTGGCGTTGCTGGCCGGCGCGCTCTCGATGGGAGTCGGAGAATTCCAGGGGGGCAAGTCCGAACGCGACGTGGTCGCGGCGACCATCGAGATGGAACGCGGCGAGATGGAAGCGCATCCGCAAGACGAGTTCGCCGAACAGGTTGCCTACTACAAGACCAAGGGCTTCTCGGCCGAAGAAGCTCACACGATCGTGTCGCGACTGACCAAGAATCCTGAGATTTACCTCTACGAGATGATCCGCGACGAGTTCGGTATCGATCCGCGCGTCGCCGACGAATCCAGCCTGCGTCCCGCGATCGCGATGGCGCTGGCCTATAGCGTGGGTTCGGTGCTGCCGATCGTCCCGTACGCATTGCCGATCTCTTCGATCGCCGCGCTGATCGCCAGCGTCGCGTTAGCGCTCGTCGGCCTATTCGCCATCGGCTGTTACGCGGGCGCGCTTTCGGGTCGTCGTCCGATTGCGCGGGCGCTTGAAATCGTCGCCTACGGGGTCGTCGTCTTTGCGCTCACGTTAGCCGCCGGGCACTTCATCCCGCCGCTCTTTGGCCACGCTCCGGTTTCGATCGGCGGCTAGCAGACAAAAAAATGGCGCGGTTTTGCACCGCGCCATTTCGTCTACTTAAGAGGGGAAGAGTTACTTCTTGCTGCCCTTTTTGGCAGGCTTGGCGGCCGGCTTCTTCACAGCCGGTTTCTTGGCGGCGACCTTGGTGGCCGATTTGGCAGTCGGCTTCTTAGCGGCGACCTTGGCGGCCGATTTGGCAGCCGGCTTCTTATCGGCCATCTTCTTGGTGACCGGTTTCTTGGCAGCCGGTTTCTTGGTAACCGGTTTCTTGGCAGCAGACTTCATCGCCAGCGGCTTCTTAGCGACCGTTTTGATGGCCGGTTTCGCCGACTTCATGGTCGACTTCACGGCGGTCTTGGCGCTGGGCTTGGCAGCCGTCGCGGCCATCGCCGTGCCCGTCATCAAGAATGCCGCAGCGAGGAATGATGCGATCAATTTGTTCACGTGTAGGGTCTCCTAAAGAAAAATACGGATGAATTCATCGGTTCCCGCTACGGCTTTTGGACATAGCAGGCACCGCAGTCCGAATAACGGATTGCGACGCCCAAACGTTCTGCCCGCAAGCAGGCGCCCCTCCCCCTACAGAAGCTTTACGTTACGCCTAGGGCCGCTTGGGTTTGCCGACGATCGCGCGGGAGATGACCAGGCGCTGGATCTGCTGGGTACCTTCGTAAATTTGGGTGATCTTGGCGTCGCGCATCATGCGCTCGACCGGATAGTCGGTCGAGTACCCGAATCCGCCGAGTACCTGGACGGCGTCGGTGGTAACGGCCATTGCGACGTCGCCGCACTTGAGCTTGGCCATGGCGGCCCACAGGGTCACGTCGGCGGCGTTCTCGTCGCATTTGCGAGCGGCTTCGTAGAGCAATAGTCGCGCGGCTTCGACTTCGGTCTTCATATCGGCGAGCATGAAGCCGACGCCTTGATGTTGGCCGATCGGCTTACCGAACGCCACCCGATCGCGCGCGTACTGGGTGGCAAAATCCAACGCGCCTTGTGCGATGCCCAGCGCCTGGGCGGCGATGCCGGGCCGCGACTTGTCGAGCACCTTCATCGCGAGCTTGAAGCCTTCGCCTTCGCCGCCCAAGCGGTTGGCCGCCGGCACGACGCAGTCTTCGAACATCAGCTCGACGGTCGGCGAGCCGCGAATACCCATCTTTTTCTCGAGCTTGCCGACCTTGAATCCCGGGAACGTTTTCTCGACGATGAACGCGTTGATACCGTTGGGACCCTTGTCGGGATCGGTTACGGCAAACACGCAGATCACGTCGGCAACGCTGCCGTTGGTAATCCAAATCTTTTGACCGTTGAGAACGTAGTCGTCGTCGCGGCGCTCGGCGCGCGTGCGCATCGAACCGGCGGCATCCGAACCGCTGGCCGCCTCGGTCAACGCGTAGGCCGCGATCCACTCGCCCGACGCGAGTTTGGGCAGGTAGCGTTTCTTTTGCTCGTCGGTGCCGGCGATGAGAATCGGCAGCATTCCCAGTTCTTGGACGGCAACGATAAGCGACGATGACGCGCACGCTTTGGCGATTTCTTCGACGACCTTGACGTAGGTCGTAAACGTGCCGCCCAATCCGCCGTACTCAGTTGGGATTGGAATGCCCATCAAATCGTTCTGCGCGAACAAATCCTTGATATCGCGCGGAAACTCGCCGCGGTCGTCGATCTCGGCCGCGCGCGGCGCAACTTTTTCAGCCACCAACTCGCGCACGACGTCGAGGATCATCGCCTCTTCGTCGGGCGTTGCGTGCTGCGCGTTGACCGTTGTCATGATAGCGTTCTCCCTGGGAGGCAAGGACGAATAGGTATTCTCGACGCTTGGTTCGGGCTAGAGCCAGGGTTTTTCTTCCTCGCGGGCCTATCTCGGGCGTATGAATAAGGTCTTTGCGTCTGCCGCGCAGGCAGTGGCCGATATTGCGAGCGGGGCCTCGCTAGCCGTCGGGGGCTTCGGGCTCAACGGCATTCCGCACCATTTGATCGAGGCGTTGCTCGAGCAGGGCGCGACCGATCTGGTTACCGTGTCGAACAACTGCGGCGTGGACGGCTGGGGTTTGGGTGTGCTGCTGGACGCCAAACGGATCGCTCGAACGACCGGATCGTATGTCGGCGAGAACAAAGAGTTCGAGCGGCAGTACTTGCATGGCGAATTGGAAGTCGAACTGGTACCCCAAGGTACGCTGGCCGAACGCCTGCGCGCGGGCGGGTGCGGGATCCCCGGATTTTACACGCCGGCGGGCGGCGGGACGTTGATTGCCGATGGCGGGTTGCCGTGGAAGTATGACGGCAAAGGCGGCGTCGCGGTGGCGTCGCCCAAGAAAGAGACGCACGAGTTCGGCGGACGTTCGTACGTTTTGGAAGAAGGGATCGTTTGCGATTTCGCGCTCGTGCGAGCGAGCGTCGGCGACCGCGCCGGAAATCTGGTCTTTCATAAGGCGACGCGACAGTTTAACCCGTTGTGTGCGATGGCCGGTAAGGTCACGATCGCCGAAGTCGAGCGTTTGGTCGAACCCGGCGAGATCGATCCCGAGCAGGTGCATTTGCCGGGTATCTTCGTGCAGCGCGTCGTGGAAGTCGGCACGCTGGGCAAGCGCATCGAACGCGTTACCACGCGCGAGCGGGAGGGTGTCTGACATGGCATTGACGCGAACGCAGTTGGCCGCGCGCGTCGCGCAGGAATTGCGCGATGGGCAGTACGTCAACTTAGGCATCGGCCTGCCGACGCTGATCCCCAACTACGTCCCGGCCGGCGTTACCGTGACGTTGCAAAGCGAAAACGGAATCTTGGGCATGGGGCCATACCCGTTTGAAGGTGAGGAAGATGCCGACTTAATTAACGCCGGTAAAGAGACCGTGACCGTGCTGGCGGGCGCGTCGTTCTTCGATTCGTCGCTTTCGTTCGGCATGATTCGCGGCGGCCACATCGATTTGGCGGTGCTGGGCGCGATGCAGGTAAGCGAGCGCGGCGACTTAGCGAACTGGATGATCCCCGGGAAAATGGTCAAAGGCATGGGCGGAGCGATGGATTTGGTACATGGCGCCAAACGCGTGATCGTCATGATGGAACACGTTGCCAAAGGCAACGCGCATAAAATCGTGACCGAATGTACGCTGCCGCTGACCGGACGGCACGTCGTTCATCAACTGATCACCGACATCGCGGTCATCGATGTCGAGCCCGAAGGCTTGGTTCTGCGAGAACTAGCGCGCGGCGTAACGGTCGAAGAAGTGCAAGCCGCGACCGAGCCGCGTCTCCTGATTCCGTCGCGCCCCGTTCACATGCGTATTCCCGAAGGAGTCGCTTAAGCTGTCGTCGCGCCTGTCGTGCGCGGCTCCGCCATCTCGCGAAATTGCGTCGCATAAAGGCGCCCATAGGCCCCACCGCGGGCGAGCAATTCGCCGTGGGAACCGCTCTCGACGATGCGGCCGTTTTCGACCGTGAAAATGACGTCGGCCGCGCGAATGGTCGAGAGACGGTGGGCGATGACCAGCGAAGTGCGTCCGCGCATGCAAATCTCCAACGCGGCCTGGATCGCCGCCTCGTTGTGGGAATCCAGCGCGCTGGTCGCTTCGTCGAGGATCAAGATGCGCGGGTCCTTGAGCAGGACGCGCGCGATCGCCAGGCGTTGGCGCTCGCCCCCCGAGAGTTTGTGGCCGCGCTCGCCGACGATGGTCGCATAGCCGTCGGGCAGCTTTTCGATGAATTCGTGGATGTTGGCCTGGCGTGCTGCCTCGCGCAGTTCTTCATCGCTTGCTTCGGGTTTTCCGTAGCGCAAATTGCTTGCGATCGACTCGTGAAAAAGATAGGTCTCTTGGGTGACGATACCGATGTCGCGACGCAGCGATTCGAGCGTCACCGTCCGGATGTCTCGTCCGTCGATGTAAATCGTTCCCGAACTAGGATCGTAAAAACGCGGCACCAGCTGGGTGATCGTCGTCTTACCGGCGCCCGATGGCCCGACGAACGCAGCCACCTGTCCGGGCAGCACGTGGAGCGTCACGCCGTAGAGAATTTCGCGCGGCCCGTCGTAGGAAAAATGTACGTCGTCGAAGCGGACCTCGCCGTCGATGCGCGGCAACTCGATCGCGCCCGGAGGCGCGTACGCTTCGGTTTTGAGATCCAGGTAGTCGAAGATGCGTTCGAAGACCGCCAGCGCGCTGACGATCTGCACTTGCACGCCGACTAGCGTCGCGGCAGGCCCGTAGAGTCGTGTGGCGATGAAGGTGACGAACGCGACGATGACGCCGACTTGCACTTGTCCCGAGATCGCCAACCAGCCGCCCCCGAACCAAACCAATTGCGGTCCGACTACGACCATTGCGGTGACTGAGGCTAAGAACCATCGCCCGACCATCGCCAGGTTGATCTCCAAACCCATGAGTTTGGTCCCGACGACGTAGAACCGCGCGCGTTCGTAGGCTTCGCGCGCAAACGATTTGATCAGAGTGATTCCGGAGATCGAGAGCGTCTCTTGGGTGATCGACTCGATCTCGTCGCGTTTCTCGCGGGTCTGCTTGCGAATGTCGTACATGCGGCGCCCGACCGGCGCCAGCGGAAGGATCATAAACGGTACGACGACCAGCGAAACCAGCGCCAGGCGCCAATTCCATAAGAACATCGCAACCATCGTCGTGCTGATGATCGCGAAGTTTGTGACGATCGTGGTGACGGTGCCGGTGATGACGTTATCGATGTTGTCGACATCGTTGCTGACGCGGTTCATGATCTCGCCGGTTTTCGTGTTTGCAAAGAACGAGATCGGCATTTTGTGCAGATGCGAAACCAGATCCGTGCGGATGTCGCGCATGATGCCTTCGCCCACCAGCGAGTTGAGAAAACCTTGCCAGACGCCGATTCCCGCAGCCAGCAACGCCGAGCCGATCGTGATCGCGATATCGATGGCAAGCTCCCGGAAGTCGCGATGCGGAATCGCGCTGTCGATGATGCGCGCGGTCATAAAGCCCGGCACGAGGCCGAGCGTCGACGCGACCAGGATGCACGCCAAAACGGCGACCTGTTGCCGCCAATACGGCGAGAACAGCGACCCGATGCGCTTCCAATCGACATTCTTGCGCACCGTCGGCTTGTCGGGGCGATACATATTGCCCCACATGAGGCCGTGGCCGCCGCCCATCATAGGCTAAACTTTGGACTGATGAAGAGTAACCTTATTCCCTTCGAGGTCTTTGAGGCTGGCCACTCTGCACACCGGCGTGTCGTACGGATCGTCGACGGTGTTGCCTTTGGTACGCAAATCCGCGACGGTCTTTTCGAGATCGTCGACCTCGAATGCGATGCCCGACGCGCTTCCGGCGGGCACTTGAATATACTGGAGGGTCATCAACGAGAAATACCCGCTGCCGACTTGGGCTTCGTCGTACATGAGGTTGCCGTTTTCTTCCCATGGGCGAGCGAAATTCAGACCCAACGCGTCGACGTACCAGTCGCGCAATGCACGCACGTCTTGGGCCGGATAAGCGGTAAAGGCGATATCTTTGATCACTTCGACTCCTTCTTGCCGTTTAGACCGGCCAGTTCTTTGTAGAGTTTCTTTTCCTTATCCGACAGACTCTGCGGCAACTGTCCGATCAGACGCACGTACTGATCGCCCGCAGCTCCGCCTTTGACCTTGGGCATGCCCTTGCCCGCGAGCCGGAGCAAGCGATTGTTCTGGGTGGCTTCGGGGATCGTCATGTTGACTTGCCCGGCCATCGTCGGTACTTTGACTTCGCCGCCTAGGACCAGATCGTATAAGTTCACGGGCAGGTCGACGTAGAGATCGTCGCCCTTGCGTTTGTAGGTCGGATCGTCGATGAGTTTGACGATCAGGTATAGGTCGCCGGCGGGGCCGCCACCGACACCGGTGCCGCCCTGACCGCTCAGTCGAATCCGCTGGCCTTCGCCGATGCCCTTGGGGATGCTAACTTCGAATTTCTTGGTGGCCAGCGTTTGGCCGGTACCGTGACAAACCGGGCAGAGTCGCCCGTCGACGGTCCCGGTACCGCGACAGCGCGCACACGGATCTTCCAACTGCAACGACACCGACTTTTTGCCGCCGTCGTAAGCGTCGCGCAGGCTGAGTTCGATGGTAGTTTCCAAGTCTTGTCCTCGCCGGGAGAATGCGGTAGCGCCGGCCGTTTGGCGCCGTCCGCCCGAGAAAAACATGTCGAAGAAGTCGGAGAACCCGCTGCCGGCGCCGGCTCCCCCCGGTTGACCGCCGAACCCCGAACCGAAGTTGTCGAAGGTTTCGTCTTGTTGGGTACGATACCGGCGCTGCTGGTCGGCTTGCCGGGCGGCCTGCTGCCAATCCGAACCCAGCGCATCGTATTTGCGGCGCTTCTCGGCGTCGCCCAAAACTTCGTAGGCCTCGGAGATTTCCTTGAACTTCTCCTCGGCCGCCTTGGTATTTTCAGGATTTGCATCCGGATGCCACTTGCGCGCGAGTTTGCGATACGCCGACTTGATATCTTTTTGCGGCGTGTTCTTGGCAACGCCTAACAACGCGTAGTAGTCCTTATAGTTCATGACTTAGGGCGCTAAGGACTTGGCAACGATCACCTGAGCGGGGCGCAACAGTTCGTCGCCGATCGTATACCCTTTTTGCGCGATCGCGACGACCGTGTCGTCGTCGATGCCGTCGTCGGCGGGGGCGGTCCCGATCGCTTCGGCGATGCGAGGGTCGAACGGTTTTCCGGCGACGTCGATCGCGCGCACATCTTGCCCGAAGAGGATCGACTCGAACCCTTTGAGCGTCTGCTCGACGCCGCCGCGCAGTCCGTCCGAGGTTGCGTCGAACTGCAAGGCGCGCTCGAGGTTGTCGATCACCGGTAAGAAGCGCTCGAGCAATCCGCGGCGATATGCGGTATAGAGCGCCGCATTGTCGCGTTCCATGCGCCGCTTATAGTTCTCGAAGTCGGCCATCGCCAGCAAGAACTTATTGTAGTTCTCTTCGGCTTTGGCGTTAGCGGCCGCCAACTCCGTCGACAAGTCGTCTTGGGTAACCGTCTCTGGGGCGTCTCCGAGCGTAACCTCGGTAGCACCGTTCATGTCGTCGTTAAACATTCGTCATTCACAATTCCAAAGAAAGAAACGGTGCGTTTGTTACTTCGACTCTTTGAATTCGGCGTCGATCACGTCGTCGGGAGGCGGGGCTTGTTGGGCGGCGCCGTCGGCCGCACCGTTGGACGACGCTCCATCGGTCGCGGCGCCATCGGGCGACGCGGCCTTGTAGAGCAGCTCGGCCATCTTGTACGAGGCTGCCTGCAGCTTCTCGGTCGCCGGTTTGATCTCGGCGGCCGTGCCGTTTTCGCTGACCTTCTTGAGTTCGGCCAACGCCGTTTCGACTTCGCCGCGGGCGGCAACGTCGAGCTTGTCGCCGACCTCTTTGAGCGATTTCTCGGTCGCGTAGATGAGGCTCGATGCGTTGTTGCGCACTTCGGCTTCGTCTTTCTTGGCCTTGTCGGTTGCGGCTTGAGCTTCGGCGTCCCGAACCATCCGGTCGACTTCCTCTTTGCTCAGGTTGGTCGAGGCGGTGATCGTGATCTGCTGTTCCTTACCGGTTCCCAGATCTTTAGCGCTGACGTTGACGATACCGTTGGCATCGATGTTGAACGTCACTTCGATCTGCGGCACGCCGCGCGGAGCCGGCGGAAGCCCTTCGAGGCGGAAGCGTCCCAACGACTTGTTGTCTTGGGCCATCGGGCGTTCGCCTTGAAGCACGTGGATGTCGACCGACGTTTGGCCGTCTTCGGCCGTCGTGAAGACCTGCGACTTCTTGGTGGGAATCGTCGTATTGCGCTCGATCAGCGTCGTCATGACGCCGCCCATGGTTTCCAGACCCAGCGAGAGCGGGGTCACGTCGAGCAATACGACGTCGCGAACTTCACCGGCTAGAACGCCGGCTTGAATCGCGGCGCCGACCGCGACGACTTCGTCGGGGTTGACCGTGAGATTGGGATCTTTGCCGGTGAGCTTCTTGACGAGCTCTTGAATGACGGGCATGCGGGTCGAACCGCCGACCATCACGACTTCGTCGATTTGCGAGATGTCGATCTTGGCATCGGCCAGCGCGCTCTTGAACGGCTGGATGCAGCGATCGCTCAAATCGGAGGTGAGCTCTTCGAACTGGGCACGCGTGAAGGTGAGATCGAGATGCTTGGGGCCGTTCTGGTCGGCCGTGATGAACGGCAGGTTGATGCTGGTCTGGACGACCGACGAGAGTTCGATCTTGGCTTTTTCGGCCGCTTCGGTCAGACGCTGCATTGCCTGCTTGTCGCCGGAGAGATCTAGACCTTGTTCCTTGCGGAACTCTTTAACCATCCACTCGACGATGCGCTGATCGTAGTCGTCGCCGCCCAAACGCGTGTCGCCGTTGGTGGCTTTGACTTCAAATACGCCGTCGCCGACTTCGAGGATCGAGACGTCGAACGTGCCGCCGCCTAAGTCCCAAACCAGGATGGTCTCGGAGGTCTTCTTGTCGAGACCGTAAGCCAGAGCCGCCGCGGTCGGTTCGTTGATGATGCGCAGAACCTCCAGGCCCGCGATCTTGCCGGCGTCTTTGGTGGCCTGACGCTGCGAGTCGTTGAAATACGCGGGCACGGTGATGACCGCGCGCGTGACGCGTTCGCCGAGATAGTTGCTCGCGTCGTTGACGAGCTTTTGCAAAATCATCGCCGAAATTTCTTGCGGGGTGTACTCCTTGCCGTCAACCTTGACGTTGTAGGAGCCTTCGCCCATGTGACGCTTGATCGAGGCGATCGTGCGCTCCGGATTGGTGATCGCCTGGCGCTTCGCAAGCTGCCCGACGAGCCGTTCACCGGTCTTGGTGAATGCGACGACCGAAGGCGTCGTACGCGAACCTTCGGCATTTGGAATAA
>DATKGB010000092.1:0-18095 GCA_035544315.1 Verrucomicrobiia bacterium | reverse complement strand
CTTGTTGCGGCGCAGATTCGCTGAAATCGATGGCGAAAAGTGTATCTACGTAGGCACACATCGCCGGATCGATGCGGCTTAGACGATCGCGCGTGGCAGGCGGCCACACCGACGCCGGGTCGTTGGCTTCGACAAACGCGCGCAGCGACTCGGCGAAATACTCGTCGAGCCCGGTAGCCGCATAGGGTGTAACGAACGCGCGCGCGGCGGAGAAGAGCGCCCGCACGCGGGGGTCGATGCCGGATCGGTAGACGCCCCCGCCCAGCGCGCAATCCACGACGTGGCCGAATTCGTGCGCGACGGTCATCGGCGAACGCGAACGTAAGTAGACGCTGCGCTCTTCGACGACGAACAGCCCTGCCGGAGGTGCCGGCCAGGCATCCACATCGACGCCCATCCGCGTAAGTGCCGGCGACGCTCGAACGTAGCGTTCGGCGTGATGCAGCGGTACGACGCGTACGTCGTGCCGCCGCGCGAAGACCAGCGCGTCGCGGCCGAAACGGGCCAGCGTTGGCGCAATCTGTGCGAGATCGAACGAATTTGGCGCGCCGCGCGAATCGACAAGGGCTTCGACCAACGCATGCACGGAGTCCATGGGCAGTATTCTGCGCTACCGACGTGACCACAAGGTGGCCAACCTATGAGCGATTGCAACAGCAGGGGCTCGCGCCGACTTCGAGCAAGCTTGATCGACATGGAACGCATCGAAGTCTCGGACGGAACGATGATGGACGCCTACGTTTCGCGAGCAAAGGGCGAGCAGAAGGGCGCCGGGATCTTGGTTTTTCAAGAAGCCTTCGGCGTCAACTCGTACATTCGCGATATTGCGGATCGGTTCGCGGCCCTGGGCTTCACGGCGGTCGCGCCCGAGTTGTTTCATCGCACCGGCCCCGGCTTCGAGGGAGGGTACGATAATTTCGATCCGATCCGAGAGCACATGGCCGGGCTGACGCGTGAGGGACTCGAAGCCGACGCGCGCGCTGCGTTCGAGTGCTTAGTCTCGCAGCCCGGCGTCGATTCCCAGCGCATCGCCTCGATCGGGTTCTGCATGGGAGGTCGCGTTTCGTACATCGCCAACGCCGCGGTGAATTTGCGCGCCGCAATCTCGTTTTATGGCGGCGGCGTGCAAGACTTGCTCGATTTGGCACCCAAGCAAAACGGTCCGATCCTGATGTTCTGGGGCGGCGAGGATCAGCACATTTTACCCGAGCACTATCGCGCCGTCGCCGATGCGCTCACCGCCGAGGGCAAGATTCACGAGCAAGTTGTGTTTTCGCAAGCCGATCATGGTTTCTTCTGCGATCAACGCGCCAGCTACGAACCCGGTGCGGCGCGTCAAGCGTGGGCGCTCGTTCTGGAGTTCTTGCGGACCTTCGGCGTTTTTCAGTAATTATTGCCCTCAATATAAAGCAAGCACTGCGACTTGCGGGCCGAATGTTGAGGCAGAACTTCGGGGAGGATCTCGTCGGCCATGGCGGCGCTTAAAGCCTAGCGGACTGTGAACCCCCGGAGCGCGCCGTGGGGCGGGCGGATGACGTGGATCGTGACGGATTGGGTATGCGCGCCGTCGCCGGCGGTCAGCGTCCAGGTTCCTAACCGGAGCGGCCAAAACGTCGCACCGGAACTGTCGAGCGAGATCGGCCTCGCGTTTGCAGTCCACACGATCTTGGAGCGCGATCCGACCGCGCGCAATTCGATGCGTTGGGTTGCGGCGGCCGACGGATCGTCGGGTGGATTAAGCGCGAACGTATCGCCATCGTGCGGGAAGACGATTTGGAATGCGCTGCCGAGCGTCGGCGCGTGCGAGCGCCAGTGCGCAAGATCGCGCGGTGCAATCCATTCACGAACGACGGCCGGGCAGGAAGCGCCGGGACGATGTCCGGTCGTCGCGCAGATCGGTTCGAGTACGTAGCCCGAAGGCGTTGGAAAGGCGTCGGGATCGCGTCGCTCGTGAAGGTGCAGCATGATCCGGTTCCAGAGTGGTCCCGCACCGGTAACGCCCGATACGCCGCGCATCGGCGAGCCGTCGAAGTTTCCGACCCAAACGCCGACGGTGTAGTCACGGCTAAAGCCGACCGTCCAGGTATCGCGGAAATCCGACGACGTTCCGGTTTTTACCGCCGACGGAAACGGTAGCTCGAGGACGGAGTGAACGCCGAACGACTTCGCTCGCGCGTGTGGGTCGGCAATCATATCCGTGACCAATGCCCAGGTCGCATCATCACCCACCCGCGGCGAATTCACACGCGGCGCGTCGAGCATCAGGCGCAGTGGAATCGCCGCGCCGACGCGCGCGACGGTCACATACGCATGCGTGAGTTCCCACAGCGACACTTCGCCCGAACCCAGCGTCAGGCCCAACCCGTAGTACGACGCGGGCTTGTCGAGGTGCGAAAAGCCCAGATCGTGGAGACGATCGAGCAGCGCGTCGACGCCGACGGCCGATAAGACGCCGACGGCCGGAACGTTGAGCGAGTTCGCCAGTGCGTAGCGCACCCGAACCGGCCCCGAAAATCGTGTCGAGTAATCGGCGGGCTGGTAGAGTTTTCCGCCGGGGATCGGGTAGCTTGTGGGCACGTCTTCCAAGATGCTGGTCGGTAACAGCGTGCGGCGCTCCAGCGCCAGTTCGTAGGTGAACGGTTTAAGCGAGGAGCCGGGTTGGCGAAGCGCTTGGACGCCGTCGTTGCGGCCCAACGCGAGATCGGAGTAATAGTCGGGCGAACCGACGTAGGCCACCACGTCGCCGGTGCGATTGTCGACGACCAAGGCCGCACCGTCGGTGACGTGTCGCGCCGCCAACGCGCCGACGACTTGTGCGACCTGGGCCGCAACGAACCGCTGCAAACCACGGTCGATCGTCGTGCGAACGACGGTAGCGTTCGAAGCGACCTGCGGATATACGAAAAACAGAAAATGCTGCGCATCGGTCAGGCCGGCATCGCGAGGAAAGACGTGCAGTTCTTCGCGGCCGGCGATTGCGGCTTGCGCGCCGGTGATATTCCCCAAGGCGGCCATCCGCGCCAAGACATACCGCTGACGAGCGCGCAGCGCGCTCCAATGTTGATACGGCGATAGACGCGTGGGGTCGTTGGGAATCGCGGCCAGCAGCGCCGCCTGCGCGAGATCGAGGTCGCCTGCGTCGACGCCGAAGTAGGTTCGCGCGGCCGCTTGAACGCCGTAGAGATTGCCGCCCATCGGGATGCGATTGACGTACGCTTCCAAAATTGCTTCGCGCGACGAGCGCATCACGATCCGTTCCGCGCCGAAGATCTGGCGAAGTTTTCCGCCTAAAGTCGACGGCGTCGGCCACAGCGATCGAGCCAGCTGCATTTCGATGGTCGAACCGCCGCTGCGTGGTGCGCCGTAGCGCAAAGCGTCGCGCGCGGCGCGCAGCAGCGCGAGAACGTCGACCGCACCGTGCCGATCGAAACGCGCGTCCTCGGCCGCGACGATCGCCGCGCGAAAGGACGGCGCGACCTGCGCGAGCGGAACCCAAGCGGCGTGATCGTCGTCCGACGCCGAAACCGTGCCCAACGGCGCCCCGGTTGCGTCGGTGAACGTAACGGTTCCCCGCCCGTGCGGGATGCGGCCAACGTCAAAACCGCCGGCATAGGCGGCCGCCACAAGAACTATTCCGCCGACAATCGTCGCGCGAGAGATGAATCCCACGATAAACGCGGTATTCTCCGTTTGTGCCAAGCAGGCTTTCGCCTCCGATCGTTACGCTGATCGCCGCGTCGCTTTTGGCGTCGTGCGGCGGCTCCTCGACCGGCGGAGAGCCGACCGTTGCGGCGATCGCGACGCCGATACTTCCGGCCTGGATCGCTTCTATCTCGCCGACGCGGCAAGCCCAGTCGCTCGCGCAGATCCGGATCATCTTTCACGAGCCGATCGCCGAACTCGGAGCTCTCGTCGGCGACGGTCCGAGCGACGTCCTGGCGCGCTTTTCGATCGTGCCGGCCTTGCCGGGCCGGTTCGTGCTGTTCACGCCGCGCATGGTCGGCTTCGTCCCCGAACGGGCGCTTCCGATCGGTACGCGCGTCCGCGTGACGCTTGCCTCGGGCTTGCGCGACCTGCGCGGCGACGCGTTATCGCGGGATCTGAGCTGGACGTTTCAAACCGCCCCGCTGACGTTTTCGAACTTTCCAACCGACGATAACGACGAGAACGGTCAAACGCCGCCGCCGACGGGCCTCACGCCGGCGCTGCGGGTGACCGCCAGCGCGCAGGTCGATCCGGCTTTGCTTGCAGCGCACGCGCGATTGATCGCCGGCCCAACGACCATCCCGCTGACGGTAACGCCGGTCGCGACGCCGAGCGCGTTTCCGGGTACGGGGGCTGCCGTCGCCTTCGACCCGTCACAGCAAACCTGGGCGTACGCGCTCACGCCGCAACGGGAGTTAGCTAAAGACACCGCCTACCAACTGCGAATCGATCCGGGCGTGTTGCCGCGCAACGGCAACGTCGCCACAACCCAAGCGTCCATCGGCGCGATCCATACGTACGCCGCGTTGGATGTCGTTCCGACGCCGCAACCGTCGCCCGGAACCAGCGGTCGATTTGCCGGCGGCGACCCGGTCATCGTGGTGAACAATCCGCTCGATCTCAAATCCGTCGCCGCCAACGTGACCATCGCTCCGGCGACGGGCTCGTCGACCGCGCTTACCAGCGTCGATTCATACACGCCCAACGTCGTCGCGATCGATCCTTATCTGCTCTCGCCCGATTCAACATACGTGGTAACGCTGGGTTCCGGGCTCAAAGATGCGTTCGGACAGACGCTGGGACGAGCGCGCAGCATCACGGTTCGAACCGGCGACTTTGCGCCGGGATTTTGGGCGCCCAGCGGCGTCAATATCTTCCCGGCGGGCGCGAACGTTTCGCTCAACGCCTACGCGACCAACGTGACGGGCAACAGCTATCGGCTCTTTGTCGGCGATGTCTCGCCCGAATCGCTGGCGGCCAGCGACACGGTTCCGCCCAATAAGCTTCCCGACGACGCGCATTGGATGGGCTCGGAAATTCGCGGCGCCAAGACCAACGCGCAGGCGGTCATTCCGTTCGCGTTGCAGACGCTCGTCGGTGGCCCGACCGGAACGATTTCGTACGGCTTGACGGCGGATGTGGGCGGGACCGACACGCCGTTTACCGGCGTCGTGCAGCTGACCGACTTGGGCATCTTCGCACAAATTTTTCCGACACGCGCCGTGATAATGGTGCAGCGCCTCACCGACGGGTCGGCGGTGGGCGGAGCGGCCATCCGCGTGTATCGCACCGGCAGCACCGTCGCTGCGGGCGTTTGCGCGACCGGTACGACCGATGCCGGCGGCGAGTTCGATCTTGTAGGCCCGGCGCTGGCGTCGTGCTACGCCGGCGTTCGCGACAGCGGGGAAGCGCCCGGGATCATGGTGGTTGCCAGCCACGCCGCGGATTGGTCCTACGTGAAAGTCGATCCGTGGGCGGGAATCTATAGGTACAATATCGGCGACGGCAGTTGGGTTGGCGGCGCACCGCTTTCGCGCGGCACGATCTTTAGCGATCGGCAGATGTACCAGCCCGGCGAAAGCGCGAAGGTGACCGGCGTCGCCTATTTCGTGCGCGATGGAGCGGTCGTCGCGGATACCAACGCGGCCTACACGCTGTCGATGAGCGATCCGCAGAATCACACGACCTCGCTGGGCAGCGTCCGGACCGATGCTTACGGCGTCTTTTCGCTTACGCTCCCGTTCTCCGCCAATCAAGCACTGGGGTATTACGCGCTGGCGGCCACCGGCAGCAACGGGAATCAGTTGACCGGAAGCCTACGCGTCGCCGAATTCAAGCCGCCCAACTTCAAGCTCGACCTGGCGTTGGACAAAAGCAGCGCGACCGCCGGCTCGTCGGTGAACGCCGCTGCGACCGCGTCGTATCTGTTCGGTGCGCCCTTGGACGGCGGCACGGCGACGGTCAACGTGACCCGCGACGTTGCTACGCTGGCACCGACGGGCTGGGACGACTACACCTTCGGGCGGCAATGGTTCTGGCCGGAAAACCAACCCGAGTTCAGCAGCGACGTCTTGCAAACGTCCGCGACATTCGACAGCGCGGGCAAACTCACACAACGGGTAGACGTTCCGGCCGATCTGCCGTTTCCGATGACCTATACGGTCGACGTTCAAGCCAGCGACATCTCTCATCTGACCGTCGACAACTCGCAGACGTTCACCGCACTGGGCAGCGACGCGACGATCGGTTTGAAAACCGACTTGGTCGGCCAGGCCGGCGCGCCGTTAAACGTGTCTGCGATTGTGACCACGCCGGACGGCAAGACGGTGCCGAGCCGCGCGATTCACGTCGAATTGCAGAAGATGAGCTACGCCGCGGCGACGCAGATCGTGGCCGGCGGCGAGCAAGCACAGAACGCCGTTTCGTATGCGACCGTCGACACGGCCGATGCGACGGTGGGTGGCAAGCCCGCTTCGATCGCCCTGCATCCGACCGATTCTGGATCATATCGGCTGCGCGCGAACTTCGCCGGCTCGACCAACGGCGCGTCGGAAACCGACCTGCAGGTCTTTGTCGCGGGAGCGGGCCACGCGGACTGGGGCGGCCAAGACAACACCGTCGCCCAAGTCGTCCTCGATAAAAAAACCTATCGCGTTGGGGATACCGCGACGGCGCTGGTCGCCTCACCCTACGCGCGCAGCGACGTGTACTTTGCGATCGTTCGCCAAAACGTCTTGAGCAAGACGGTCGTGCATGCGACCGGCAACGGCGTGAAATTCTCGTTCAAAGTGACGCCGGCGATGATCCCCAACGTCGCGCTCGAAGCGCTGGTCGTTCGCCGCGGACTGCCGCTGAAATCGCTCAAAGCCGGCGCTCTGGATAGTCTTGCGCGGGTCGGTGTCGCGGCCGTGCACGTCGCGCTGGGCGATCGCTATCTGAAGGTCACGCTGACGCCGCAACGCGCGATGCTGCAGCCGGGTTCTCACCAGACCGTCAACCTGCGTGTGCGAGATGCAAGCGGGCAACCCGCCCGCGGTGAAGCGATCGTGATGGTGGTCAACGACGCGATCTTGCAATTGACCGGGTATCGTCCGCCCGATTTGGTCGAAACGATCTTCGCCGATCAACCGATCTCGACGCGCTTTGCCGACAATCGTTCGTCGGTCGTTCTGACGACCGCAACGCCCCCGTCCGAGAAAGGCTGGGGCTATGGCGGGGGCTATTTGGGCGGCGCCGGCTCGACCCGCGTCCGCACCAATTTCCGCCCGCTGGCGTACTACGCCGTCGTTCCAACGGATTCGATCGGGCGAGCCGCCGTTTCGTTCGCGCTGCCCGATGACCTCACGACCTGGCGGGTGATGGCCGTAGCCCTCGGGTCGGATGGCGCGCACTTCGGCAACGGCGAAACCACATTTATTGCGACCCAGCCGCTGCTGACCAATCCGTTGCTGCCGCAGTTCGCGCGGCCGGGCGACCTTTTCGACGGCGGCGTCAGCCTACTGGACTCGACGACCCCCGGAACCGCCAATGTCAGCGCGAGCTTGACCGGAGCGTTGTCGTTTGCGTCGGGCGATCCGCACGGCGCGCAAGCGTCGTCGCCGGTCGCCGCTCAACTGACCGCGTTGCGCTTCCCGATGATCGCCGGTACGCCGGCACCGACGACCGTGTCGTTTGCCTCGACCCTGGGGTCGGCGAGCGACGCGATGCGCGTGCCGTTTACCATTGGCGATCGGCAGGTCACCCAATCCGAAATTGATGCCGACGCGATTCAAGGTCATGCGGCGCTGCCGATCGATCTATCGCGCGGCGGAACGTTGAGCTTGACGCTCTCCAACTCAGCGCTCGCCGGGGCATCGGTAACACTTGCGCGCACCTTATCCGGCGATCCGCAGCCGTTCGTCGACGATGCCGCCGGCCGCCTGACGATCATCACGGCGCTGGGCAGCTTGCGGCGTTATGGCCTCCATCTCGACATCGGTTCGCCGGCCCAGCGCGCGTCCGCGCTCGCCGCGATCGCCAAGGCGCAACGCGACGATGGCGGCTACGGTTTCACCGCACATGCCAAGAACAGCGATCCGTACGAAACGGCAAACGCCGTGCAATCGCTCGCATACGCAGCCCAGGCCGGTACCTCCGTGGATGCCTCCGCGTTGGCTCGCGCCAAGGCGTACGTAAGCCGGACGCTCGCCGACCCGTCGCGCTACGGTTGGTGCAAGGATGCGGCTTGTGAGGCGCGGCTGCGCTTTGAAATGCTGTGGACCCTGGATGCACTCGGCGATCGCCGCAGCGATTTCTTGGGCGATATTACGGCGCAGCGCGCGACCTTCGATCAGGCGACGCAGATTCGCCTAGCTCGGTACTTGCTGCGTATCCCGGGCTGGCAAAACCAGGGTGCGGCGCAGGCCGAAGAGCTCGAGCAAACGTTGTACCGCACCGGGCGGTATGCGACCCAATCGTCGAGTTCGGCATGGGGCTGGTTGGGATCGACCGTCGATGCACAAGCACAGATGCTCGCGCTGCTCGTCGAGCGCAACGCCGATTCCAACACGCAGGGCGGCGCCGTCGCTGCGTTGCTCGCGCAAAGCTGCAAATGCGGTTGGCCGACCTTGGCCGATAGCGCGGAGGCTTCGCAAGCCTTAGCGGAATACGCCGCACACGAAAAGCTCGTGCCGTTCATCGCGACGATTTCGGCCGCCGGATCGCAGCTTGCCAAGATAACCTTTGCAGCCGTACCGTCGGGGCGCACGATTGCGTTGCCTGCCGCAACCCTACGCGGTGCTCGCACGATCGACGTGTCCGCAGGCGGCGGAACCCTGCACTACGCGATGCTCTACACCTACCCGGTCGCTTCGAACGCGCCCGGTCAACTCGCCGGACTGCGGGTCGTTCGCGAAGTGCGCTCGGCCGGTGAATCGGCGACGATTGCAACGATGGACCTGGCCGCGTTGACCGATCCGATCGACCTTGCAGCCGGAAACGTGTTTGACATCGGCGTCCGCGTGATCGTCGATCATCCGATCGACGACGTCGTCATCGAAGATCCGATCCCGGCGGGCATGGAAGCCGTCGACGCCTCGTTTGCGACGGCGAGCCGCACCGTTTTTGCCGCCAGCGATTCGTGGCAGATCGACGATCAAGAGATTTACGCGGATCGGGTAATGGCCTACGGATCACACCTCGAGCCCGGTATTTACGAAGTCCACTATTTGGCACGTTCGGTAACGCCCGGTACGTACGTCTGGCCCGGAGCGCACGCGTATCTGCGGTCGGCTCCCGAGCAGTTCGGCCGAACTGCCGCGGCGACCGTGACGGTTCGTTAAGCTGCCTAGGTGCGGCAGGCGGCGCAGCGGCCGTGCAAGCTCACCGCGACGGTATCGACTTGCAGAGCGTGGCGGGCGGCGAGATCGTCGGCGATAGCGCGCGGCATCGCGTACGCGACGTCGTCGACGCGACCGCAGGCCGTGCAGCGGAAATGCGCGTGGGTCGGCCCGGCGGGTTCGTAGACCGCAGCGTCCGCGCCCGGCAGCAGAATCTCGGCAACCAGGCCGGCATCGCGTAGTCGAGCGATGGCCCGATAGATCGTGGTGAAACCGATGCCCGGACGCCGTTCTGCGGCCAACCCGTGGATGTCCCCCATCGAAAGATGTGTGCCGTGGCCTTGCTCGCGCACGATGTCGTAGACGAGGCGATGGTTCTTGGTCAACGCGGCGGCTCTAGCCCTTCCCGTCGCATTCGTCGCCCGAACCGCGGCTTCCGATGAACTGCATGTGCGGCGGGTTTGCAGACCCGGGCACGCCGGGGATGTACTTGCCCTGCACGCCGTTCAAGCCCCCGCCGTGAAACGTGAGCAGCCCGGAGCTGACTGAGTACGTTCCCGCGTGCCCGCCCGCGTCGGTGTATCGGCCGCCGCCCGCGAGCGAAAAATTCTCCATCATCGCGGCTTCCAAATGCCCGCCGGTATAGGTCCAGCACTCGTAGCGTCCCATCACCATCGGGCCGCCGCCGTACGCTGCCGGCTTATGCGCCGGTGCGGCCGCGACCATGTAAGGCGTGGTGTGGGCTTTGACGACCCTGCCGTTGATCGTGCACGGTTTGCTCGTCCCCCCGTAGGTACCGTTGATCGTCTCGGCGAGCGACTCGCGGTCGATCTTCGACGTGAAACCTCTCCCGCCGTTTCCGTTCGGATAGGATAGCGTGCAGATATTCCCGTTACAATTGAGAACTTTGAATTGGTTTCGACCGGGTCCGCAGTCGTACAACGCGTTGTAGACGATGCCGCTGGCAGCGGAGGCTTGGATCGCCGTAAGCGCGCCTAGGACGAGCGCCGTCAGGATGACGACCAAGCTCAGGCGGTGATGCAGGTTGGACATATGCATACCTTCCGGCCGCGCGCACAAAACGTGCAGCCGGTCGCATCGTTTGACGCCTAGGTGAGGGTCCCTGTCCGGCGTCCAGGGCGCTTGACGGTCCGACCCAATATCGGCTAGGGTTCGTTCGTGCAATACGTCTATACCATGCAGCGCGTCGGCAAGATGGTGCCGCCCAAGCGACAGATTCTCAAGGATATTTCGCTCAGCTTTTTCCCGGGGGCCAAAATCGGCATCCTCGGGCTCAATGGCGCGGGCAAGTCGTCGCTGCTGCGCATCATGGCGGGCGTCGACACCGAGTTCGACGGGGAAGCCGCGCCGATGCCCAATCTTACGATCGGCCATCTCGAACAAGAGCCCAAGCTCGACCCCGACAAGACGGTGCGCGAGACGGTGGAAGAAGCGCTCTCAGAACTCTTGAGCATCCGCACGCGATTGGACGCGGTCTTCGCGGCATACGGCGAGGCCTACGCGGATTTCGATAAACTTGCCGAAGAACAAGCCAAACTCGAAGCGCTCTTATTCGCCCAAGACGGCGATAACGTCGAACAGCAACTCGATATTGCCGCCGATGCTTTGCGCCTGCCGCCCTGGGACGTCCGGGTCGGAACGTTATCGGGCGGCGAGAAACGCCGCGTCGCGCTCTGCCGCCTGCTACTCTCCAAACCCGGCATGCTGCTGCTCGACGAGCCGACCAACCATCTCGACGCCGAGAGTGTAGAATGGCTCGAGCAATTTCTGCAGCGTTTTCCGGGCACCGTCGTCGCGATCACGCACGATCGTTACTTCCTGGATAATGCCGCGCAATGGATTTTGGAATTGGATCGCGGCCGCGGAATTCCGTGGAAGGGGAACTACAGTTCGTGGTTGGAGCAAAAACAGGAACGTTTGGCGCAAGAAGAAGCCACGGAATCGGCTCGTCAAAAGGCGCTCAAACGCGAACTGGAGTGGGTCCGTACGGGAGCCAAAGGTCGACAAAGCAAGAGCAAGGGCCGCATCGCGCGTTTTGAAGAGTTGTCCAGTTACGAATATCAAAAGCGCAACGAGACCGAAGAAATCTTCATCCCGGTGGCCGAACGCCTGGGCGATCGCGTGATCGACTTCACCGGCGTGAGCAAGGCGTACGGCGATCGTCTGCTGATGCAGGACGTCAATTTCAAAATTCCGGCGGGCGCGATCGTCGGGATCATCGGCCCCAACGGCGCGGGAAAAACGACGCTCTTTCGGATGATTGTGGGAAAAGAGCGGCCCGATTCCGGCGAGATTCACGTTGGCCCGTCGGTGACGTTAGCCGTCGTCGATCAGAGCCGCGAATCGCTGGACGACGCCAAAACCGTCTTCGACGACATCAGCGGCGGCCTGGATTTTCTCCAGGTCGGCAAGTTCGAGATGCCGTCGCGCGCGTATCTCGGACGTTTCAACTTCAAGGGCGGCGATCAGCAGAAGCTCGTTGGGACGCTTTCGGGCGGCGAACGCGCGCGGTTGCATTTGGCCAAGACGCTCTCGCGCGGCGCCAACGTGCTGCTGCTCGACGAACCCTCCAACGACCTGGACGTCGAGACCTTGCGCGCGCTCGAGAACGCATTAGAAGAGTACGCCGGAACGGTGCTGGTCATCAGTCACGATCGCTGGTTCCTGGATCGCATCGCGACCCACATCCTGGCATTCGAAGGCGATTCATCGACCTATTTCTTCGAAGGCAACTACACCGAGTACGAAATCAATAAGCGAGCCCGTCTGGGTGAAGAAGCCGCCAAACCGCATCGCATCCGTTACAAACCGCTGACGATTTCCTAAATCATGAAAGATAATGACGAACTGCAAGGCGCTAGTCTTGCGATGAGCCGCCGTGCATGTCTTCTTGGTCCTCGCGATTGGGCGACGTGCTGGAGTCGCCGTAGGTCTCGCGGTCGCGCTTCAGCGCCTCCGCGGTCGTAAGTTTCTTTTCGCCTTTTTCAAGGATATCGGGCTTGAGGTCTTGTTCTTCGTCGCGATCGTTATGAGCGTCCATGAGTCCCATGTGCCCATCAAGGCGGGGTTCCATGCTTCGACAACCGTTCGGCTGTAGCATGACACTGCGCCCTTCGAGCGGTATAGTGGCAGCATGAAGGTTCAAAGCACGACGTTTCGCCAGGGCGAGGCGATTCCGGAAACCATGGTCTTCAACGGGATGGGCCGCACGGGCGAGAACCGCTCGCCGCAACTGAGCTGGAGTGACGTTCCGGACGGAACCAAGAGTTTCGCCGTCGTCATTCACGACCCGGACGCCCCGACGTCGGGCGGTTTTTATCACTGGGTTCTGTTCAACATTCCCGGGGACGTTCGCGAACTCGCGCTGGGCGCCGGAACCGGCGAGATCGAGAAGACCGGCGCGGTTCACGGACATACCGATTTCGGAACGCACGAATACGGCGGCCCGTGCCCACCACCTGGCCCGGCTCATCACTACAACCTGACGCTCTACGCGCTGGGCACGGATCGTTTGCCGCTGGATGGAACGACGACCGGCGCCAAACTCGAGTTTATGACGATCGCCCACAGGTTGGCGACCGCGCACCTCACCGGACTCTACAAGAGCGAAGGGCCGGCTCCGGTGGTCGATAAAACAGGGCGTGGCATCGTCGGTGATCCGTCCGACGTTCCGTCAGACGAAGGCGGAACCTCGGACGCTTCCAACTGGCCGCACGAAGACGTCAAGCCCTAAGCGGGCGCCGCGCGCGGTCGAGCAGAAGAGGCGCTCATGCCATACGATAAGCGTCGATGGGTGCGTCTGCCGGTCGTCGAGCGGCGCGTCTGCGATACGCCGGGTTGCGAAGTGGTTGCCAAGGAGCGTTGCGCGCGCGGCGGCTGCGGCCAAATGCATTGCTTGGAGCACAAGGGTAGTCACACCGCCATTCACACGCTGATGAAAAAGCGCGCGGCCGCGGCGGCTCCGCCACGTCCGGCGCCTTTTCGCCGCTCCTGAGTCGAGCGCTTCGCCTATGGCGTGACGTGACCGATGATCTGCGCGCTTGCGTCGGTAAACCACAACGTTCCGTCGGGGCCGAGGGTAATGTAGGTCGGCGCCGATCCCGATGTCGGAACGTTATAACTGGTCATCGGGTTGGATCCGACCGTCGAGATGCGCCCAATCGAACCGTTGCCGTTGGTATCGGTGTACCAGACGGCATCGTCGACGCCGCCGACGATGCCCATCGGTTGGGCTGACGCGGACAGGTCGAATGGCGCAATGGTAAACGGTCCATCCCCATTCATCGGTATGCGCCCGATCAGCGGCGCCGAGCCGCTCGCGGTGAACCAGATCGCTCCGTCAGGGCCGACGGCAAGATTGTTTGCGGCGTCTCCGGCGGGCACGCTCATTTCGGTAAAGGCGAAATCGCTGGGATTATACCGTCCGATATAGCCGATTTCGGTAAACCACAACGCTCCGTCGGACCCTTGAACGATATGCTGCGGTTGTTGGGCCGGTGTGATCGGGGTGATCGTGTACTGACCACCGACGGTCAGGTTCCAAATACCCCCGTAGTTATTGGCGACCCACATCGTTCCATCGCCGGCCGACGTGATTCCCTGCGGCGAGGATTCGGTGGGGGCGCGGTATTTAGCGACGCTCCCGCTGGTTGTAACGCGATCTACACCGGTATTAAATTGATCGACAACCCAGAGCGCGCCGTCGGAGCCGGTTGTCAGGTCGAACAGGCGGGCGCCCGCAATGGGTACCGTCGTTTGCTGCGTGCCGGCGGTGGAAATGGCCACGAGCGCGCCGGATATTGACGTCCAGAGATTTCCGTCCGGGCCCAGCGCGATCGGGCCGGGCGTCGAGCCGATGTTGTACTCCGTGACGTTCACGCCGTCGATGGTGACGTTCCCGGCCACCAGGGTATTGGTAACGGGCAGCGTGACCGTCGTGCCGCCGGAATCGGTGACCGCGATCGAGCAACCCGAGGCGCTGGGCGTATTTCCGCCCATCACGCTAAACGACGCCGACGCGCCCGATCCCGTGACCGAGGACGGCGTGGCGATGCCGCTGCAGCTCGTCAGCGTCACGAGCGTCGCGGTATACGCTTGGTTTGCGGGCGCGCTGGCTTCGGTGATGAAGAAGTTCGGATTCGAAACAGTCCCGCTAAGGTCGATCTGTCGCTCGACAGCGCTTCCAAGCGCCACGAACATCGGCGAGATCTGGACGTTATAGGTTCCGGCGCCGTTGGTCGACAGCGATACCACGGCCGAATAACCGGGTGCGCCGCCGCCGTCGTAGGACAGCGCGATCGTATCGGAGGAATGCAACAGGGTAGCAGAGGAGCCGCTGTTGGCACCATTATACACGAGTTGTGAGTGGCCGCTGCCTCCGGTTTCGCTCACGCTGACGGCGATCGGATTAGCATACGGGTCGTTCGCTCCGGCGGTGATCGGCGTATTGTCAAAGTCTACCGGGTCGATCACGAAGCCGAAGGTGTGCGGGTTGCCGTCGGCTGCTAACGACGCGAAATTTGGTTGAGAGCCGATGTTGGCGATCTGACCCCCGACAAACAAGTTAACTGGCGGGTTGGTGCCGTTGACGATCGTTACCGTTACCGTTCCCGAACCTAAGACGTGCGCGGTTCCCGGAATTGCTCCGCCCACCGGCGCCTGATCGTAGGTCGTGATCGCGAACGTCGCGAGCCCGACGACCACGTTCATCTGCACGGTGCAAGAACGCCCGCTGTCCGTTGTCGTGCAAACGTTCGAAGCGCTCGAGAGGTCGACGGCGGTTTGCACCGGTTCTCCGCCCTGGGTGAGCGAAATCACCGCGCCGTTGGTCGCCGAGGAAACGAATTGGGGACGCCGCGCCGACGCACTCGGCCTGGCCAACGGAATCAGCAACGAAAGCGTCACCGCTCGCGTTTGAGAGGAACCGCCGTTGCCCGGTGGGGTCGCCGGCAAGGTCGCCGAGCCGCCTCCGCCGCCGCACGCGGACAGCATGCCGATCAGTATGAGGATCGAGATCTGACGCATCGCCGGCTCCTTCACCGCGACACCTGCACGAGGGTCTGCGTAGTGTCAAAGACGAGGTACGCCAAACCGTTGGACGCAACCCCGATTGCACCGGCCTGCGTGCCGGTGTTGGGCCCGTTGACGTCGGTGGCCATCGAGAACGTCGGGGGCGAGACGTTGGTATCCATGCGCCCGATGCCGATCTCGCCGTTGAGCAGGTAGTCGAACCAAATGATTCCGGGTTGCGCGTTGTCGGGCATTACGTACCACGGCGTGGCTCCTCCGGGAACCTGGATCGCGGTGACGTATGCGCCCGCGGTTGTCAATTGCAGGATCGCCGGATTGGGTCCGTGATCGGTGACGAAAACGCCGTTGGAATTCGCGAGCACGTCAAAGGGCGCACCGCCGGGTTGCAGCGATGAGCTCGAGCCGGGATACTCGATGATTTGGTTATTGACATTGTCGACGACCCAGACGTTATTGCTCGGATCGAGGGTAACCCCGGCCGACACGTTGACTCCAAGCGGAACCAGCGTCGTCGAGCCGCTATTGACCGGGTATTCGACCAGGTTCGAGCCGCTCGCGTACCACAACGCGGAATTGATGGAATCGTAGGCCATCGCGCTGCCGTTGGGGACCGGAGCGGACGTGGAGTTCGGTCCCGGCGCGATCGTTGACGATGGCGGTGCGGAGAACGTTTCTTCTTGCGATCCGGCAATGGCGTAGAGCTGGGTGGTGCTCAGCCCGGCGATCCCGCCGCGAATCGGCTGGCCTCCGATGGCCGCGTAGTTGTCGGTGTTCGTGCTTCCCGAGCCGCTGTAGTACGAGATGCCGCCGAAGTTCGTCGGGGTCGAGTAATAGACACCACCATTGCCGTCGAAGACCACGCCGCCGTGATAGGGATTGTTGACGTTGAGATTCGTGTCGCTAATCGACGTGAAGGTCGGATAGATCGCGGTCAACTGCACGGTAGAACCGGTTACCGAGGGCGCCGAGGCCGAAACGTTGACGGGCGTATTGGCCGTAACGTTCGCCTGCCCGTTGTACGTCAGGAGGACACCGCTGGGAACCGGTGCGGTGATGCTGGAGGTCGAGAGCGAGATCGATCCGTTCAGACTGTCGGCCGCCAAGTTGACGGTGAGCGAGTTCCCGTTTTGGTCGATGAAGCCGTTGCTGACAATCGCGTCATCGTCGGCGTCGAGGGCGTAGACCGCCAGCGTTGCGGTCCCGGGGATGATCGTATGGAGTGACGATGGGGTCAGCCCCAAATCGATCTTGGCCAAAACGCTCGAAAGTGTCAGCGCGACCGAGGCGACGGTCCCCGCCGTGATGGCTTGGTTTGCGACCCCGTAGCCAAGTTGATGGGCCGTCGCAAAGCCCGCCGGCAGCGAGTCGTAGGTGGTTACCACGAAATCCTCGGTGCCCAACGGGGCCTGCATCGCGAAATTGCAGCTCCGGCCGCCGTTCGCACCCGCTTCGCAGTTGCCCGAGCCGGGCGAAATGTCGGCGGTCGTCGTAGCCAACGGGGTCGTCCGATCGCCCGTAGCGTAGACGACCACCTGGATCCCCAGCGTGTTTTCTGAGATTGACTGTGCGCGTCGGACGCGGGCGCTGGCCGAGGTTGCGCCGGGTACGACTAGGCGAACCGTCACAGCCGCGGTTCGCGGGCCGCTTGCGCGCGTAGGCGCGGACGGAACCGATGGGCTGCCGCCCCCGCCGCATGCTGACAATCCGAGGGCTACCGCCGTGCAAATAAACCAGGGCCGCATAACACGTGCCTCCGTCCTAGACGCTTCAAAGTTAGGAGGGAAACGGCTGGTTCCTTTGCGCCATCCGATTTTGGCCGAGATGGGATGGGGCCCGTCTAGAGAACCGGAATCGGCATGACCGCTGCAATGCATATCGTCCTGCACCTGATGCTCTGCACGGCCACGGTGCATGGCGCCGCACCGGTTCGGGCGGTCCATGTGGAACTCGACACGCGGATCGGCAGCACGGTCGTCGATCGAGACTTTCCGGTTTCGGGCGACAACCCGTTCGATACGATCGTCGACCTCGACGCTCCGCGCGGCGAGTTTCTGCTCGAGGTCGATGAGGCAAAATCCACGTGCGGCGCGACGCAGTTCGTGGTCCTTCTCCCCGAAGCCAATCGCTCGATCTCGATGAAATTGACGCCCCGCGGTGCGCAGGCGTCGATGCGATCCCCAATGCTCTTCGACGGCACCACGCCGCTGGGGTTTGACTATGCCGAACCGACCGTCGTCCTGGTTGACGGCAAGGTTGCGTGCAATCAACCCGTCGGCGACCTGGTTACCATCGAAAGTCAGACCGAAAACGATTCCGACAGTTATTACGTCTCGATCTTCGGCTTCACGCCGCAGAATGCGGTGCCGCCCAACCTCGCGCTGCGATTGACCGACAATGCCGACGAATACCACTACGTGCGGATGAATATCCCGCTTGCCCTCGGCCAGGGCTGGCCGGATACGGCGAATTTTAACGTTACCCAAGACATCATCGATTACGTCGTCGATAAACCCGAAAACACGTATCTATGTCCTAAACTGTATAGGACCAGGGTCACCGGATGATCGACGACGGAATGCAGCATTCTCGTGGCTGGAGCGTTACGGCGAGAGGGGGGTGGTCCACCATAGCGTCCAGCGCCAGGCCGGCCCACCATTTGGCGCGCCCGAATGGGCACCCAGACCCGCTTCGACATAGGCGTGGAGATATGGATATCCCGGCACGTTGAAAGCGAAATCGACG
>DATKGB010000091.1:0-2289 GCA_035544315.1 Verrucomicrobiia bacterium | reverse complement strand
CCCAGTTCCCCGGGTTTCCAGCGTCGTCCTGACCGCAACCATCATTGCGCTGACGGCGATCCCCGCTTTGGCCGATCAGCAGTATTCGGTCACTGGAATCGACACGTTCGCCGTCGGCAAGCAACCGGTAGCTATGGTCGCCTACACCGGCGCCGAGCGCCTGCGCATCGCAAAACTGGGCGAGCGAACCCGCTTTGAGGCCGAGGTCCGCTACACGCGCTCGGATTCCGACGGGCCGGCGCCCGTCCACGGCAGGTTCGTCCAAGAACTCGTCAGCGACGGCACTTTTGAAGATCGGCTCGACAACGATCCCGACTTTCTGACCATCCTCAATCAGCCGTTTGCGGTTTGGCTCGACGCGCCGACGTTGCGCGATCTGCGCAGTTTGCACGGCAGCATCCCCTTCCAAGCGGCATCGCCGGTCTCGTCCGACGCGCTGGTCGGCACCCTTCGCCGCGGCCCGATCGGTCCGATCGACGGAATTCTCGCCGTCGGGGTACGTTTTTCGGCCACCGGCTCGATGCACGGCGGCCTGCCCGATCGGCCCGGCATCGAGATCGACGGTACGATCCGCATGGAAGGCACGGCCTACTATGCCATGGGCAGCTCGCTGCTGGTCGCGTTGGACGCGCAGTTGACGATTTCGGGAAGCCTTCACGATGCAAAGAACGTCACGCCGGTCAGGATCGTTTACCGGCGCACGATCCGCGCCGCCGACGGCGTTGCCGGCTGGACCGAAGCGCGCCGATAAATCCGGCGTCAGAAAGAAAACGATCCGACTAGTTCCACTTCGAGCGGATGCCGAAACGGCGTTTCCTCCAGGTGTGTAAGCGGCGTAAACGCCAGATGGTTCTGGTGGCAATCGATGAGCATCTCGATACCGCGTTTGACGCATCCGGCTTTTTCGATGTACTTGGTCAGTTTTTTCGTAAAGTACGCGTACGGATCGCGGAGCACTTTAGTGTAGTACGGATCGTCGGTAAGCCCGACGCAACTAACGCCGGAGCGCGGTACCAGCCACACGAATCGCGGATCTTCGTTTTTTCGATACCCGATGAGAACCAGCGGAACGGCGCGCGCGCAATCCAGCGCTGGCAAGAAACTACACACGGTGTAGGCGTCGAACGAGATCTGGTAGGGTTCGATCGTCGGCTGCATCTGCGTCCCTCTCCTCTTAAAAAGCGAAAAACCGCTCGGCCGCGGCGTTGCGACTCGAACGGTTCGTTACACGATTTTTGGGCACTTCGTGCGCCATAATGAGGGGTTCCCCACCCACGTCGCGGACCCTGCGCCCATTTTGAGGAGTTCTGGCGGCCGAACGTGAAACCACGGCCGGGTATGGGGGGTTTCGAGGCGCAGATATATGAGCGCACTCGCACCGCTCCTTCAGGGAGTGTTCGTGCCGCCGTCGGCTCGGTCGGTTAAGGCCAAAACTCCGGCTCCGCGCAAAGCGGTACCGGACGTCGGTTCTTTTGATATGATCGTCGACGATTATCAGCGGCGACTCTATGGCTTCGCCTTGCGCATGACCGGCAATCGCGAAGACGCCGAGGAGATCGTGCAAGACGCCTTCGTGCGCGCCTACCGGGCGCTCGGCAAGATGTCGCTCGAACAGCGCGCGGAGTTGCGATTGCAGCCGTGGCTCTACACGATTACGCTCAACGTAACGCGCAATCGGCTGCGCAGCCGCAAACCCACCAACGTCGCGCTCGACGCGCTGGCCGATCCCGACGCCTTGCTGCGCGAATCGGTCGACGGCCCTCCGCGACCCGAGGCGATCGTCGAACGGAACGCCGAGGTCGCGCTAGTCGAGCGCGCCTTGCTGCAGCTGCCGATGCACCTGCGCGCGGCTGCGACGCTGCGTTTCATCGAAGGGCGCAGCCATCCCGAGATTGCCGAGATTCTCGACCAGCCGATTGGAACCGTGAAGTCGCACGTTCACCGCGCGGTTCGCATCTTGCGCCGCATTCTTGGGCCCCAAGTCGGTCGATATGTCGTCGAAGGAGAAACCTCACATGCGCTGTCGTGATGTCGAGGTACTCTGGGACGAAATCCGCGGAAGCTGCACCCAATCAATGCGCGAGGCCGTAACCGCACATCTCGACGGCTGCCCTCCCTGTCAAGAGATCTTCCAGGAATACGAAGGCGTCGCGTACTGCCTGGCGTGCCTGCCGCAACCCGAACCGACCTGCGATCTCGCCAAGCGCGTGATCGCGCACCTCGCGCAACTGCGCGGGTCCTACGCAAGCCCCGTCATCCTGGCCGCGATCCTCACGCCGGTCTCTCCCC
>DATKGB010000090.1:0-10182 GCA_035544315.1 Verrucomicrobiia bacterium | reverse complement strand
GGGGAACCCGGTCGCAAATGGGAAGAACCTGCTCGGAGAACGCGGCGTCATAAACGAAACTTTACCAAATCCGACACACTCCGGCGAGGCCAGTTGTCGCCCCAGGCGAACGGGCCCTGGGTGAGCCAGCAACACTGGCGGGTGCTGATTGCCGACGACGACCCAGCGGTCTGTACGCTGATCGATACTGTCCTGCGTAAGGGTCCGTACGTGATGGTCACCTGCAACGATGCCGAGAGCGCGCTCGTCTCTATCGACCGCGACGGGCCGTTTGATATCATCATCTGCGACTTCATGTTGCCGGGGATTTCGGGCATCGATCTGGTCGAACGACTGCGCTCGAGCGAACGGACGCGCGCGTTGCCGATCTTGATGATTAGCGGGCACACCAATTATGCGATGGACGGTCGCGCCAAGACCGCCGGTGCGAATCTCTTCTTGGACAAGCCGTTTACGATCTCGCAACTGCGCGCGGCCGTGAACGCGCTGCTCACCCAACCCGCGTCACGAGGCCCGATCGTCGAAACCGCGTCGCTGCGCTAGCGTCCGACTGCTCTTGACTCGATGACCTCCGCCGTCAAGATCGCTGCCGTCGCGCTGTCGCTGGCGCTCGACGTTTTTGCCGTGGGCGTCGGCGTCGGTATGCGCGGCGCGTCGACCGCGCTCAAGATTCGCATCGGCATCGCATTCGCAAGTGCCGAGATCGTCATGAATCTCGTGGGTGCAGCGCTCGGACTGGCTATGGGCAAATTGCTCGGCGACGTTGCCGGGTATATCGGATTTGCGGCCCTGTTCGGTTTAGGCGTTTATATGATCGTGGAAAGTGTGCGCGAATCCGGGAAACGTCAGCCGCTGGACATGAGCCGAGGCTGGGGTCTGCTGATCGCTTCGCTCTCGATCAGCATGGATTCACTGGGCATCGGTTTCTCGATCCTTTACATCGGCGTTCCCCTAGTTGTCTCGCTGGCGACCATCGGCGCGGTCTCGGTTGGAGCCACCGCGTTAGGTCTGACGCTGGGCCGCGCGCTGGGGCGGCGCGTCGAGGAACGAGCGGAGCTGTTCGCCGGCATCGTGCTTGCGTTGACCGGCATCGCTTTTGCGCTGCTGAAGGCGCTCCACGCAGGCTAGCGCGAAGGCGCTGTCATGGAAGTCGGAGCGGCGTTGCTCGACCTGGCGTTGGGCGGTAGTTCGCCCGGCATCGCGGTCGTGGGCACCGGTAAGAACGTCGGTAAGACCGTGGCGGTGCGAGCGATCGTGGAGGCTGCCGTCGCGCGCGGCTTGGCCGTCGGACTGACCTCGATCGGTCGCGACGGCGAAGCGGTCGACGCCGGTGACGCGCAAGCCAAGCCGCGTTTGTTCTTGCAGCCGGGAACGTTGCTGGCGACGGCCCGCGGCGTGCTGCCGCCTTGCCCGGCCGCCGAACTGATGGCCTTTGCCGAGTTGATGACCGCCGCAGGCTCGCTCTTGTACGCGCGCGTCCGCGAGCCCGGCTATTTCGAAATCGTCGGGCCGCCGACGGCTTCGGGCGTTCGTACGGCGCTGGACGCATTGCGTCGGCTGGGCGCGGAGATCGTCGTGCTCGATGGTGCCGTCGATCGGGTCGCCGCATTGGCCGGCGGCAATGAAGCGATCGTGGTTGCAACCGGCGCGGCGTCGGGCGCGACGATCGATGAAGTCGTCGACGAAGTTCGCGCGATGGCCGCGCGCTTGGCGACGCCGGCGGTCGATCCATCTCGGCCGTCGCTCAAGATCGAGGGCGGCTTGACCGCCGCCGACGCCGCCGCTTTGATTGCGCGCGACGAACGGCGCCAAGTTGTCGTGCGCGATCCGTCGCAACTCGCGATGTCCGGACGTGCGTTTTTGGGTTTGGCGCAACGGCTAACCGTGCGTTGCGAGCGCCCGCTGCGCGTCGTGGCGACGACCGTCGCATCGATCGGTCGCGATCGCTACCTGGAGCCGGCCGCGCTGGCGCGCGCGGTCGCGGCGGCCACCGGATTACCGACGTTTGACGTGTACGCAGACGGCGAAACCGCGGCATGAACGTCGACGAACTGCTCGATGCCGCTACCGCAACGTCGTTAGACGTACCTTGGCTGCTGGAGCAACTCGCACCGGTCGGCGCCTATGGCGACCGCGCGTTCGAACGTCTGCGCCCGTTTCGACGCGGGGACGAGGCAGGCGCGCGGGCTAACGCGCTGCGTATCGTTGCGGCTGCAAACGAAATCGACGCAGCGCGTGTGGACGCGATGCGCGACGCGCTGCGTCACGCGCCCGACGTCGCCGCCGCGTTGGCGCGCGCGTCGATGGGAGACGTTCTCGACGATCCGGCGTTTCTGGAATTGCTACGGTTTTGCGACGCCTGGAAACGCTTGGGTGCGCTGGCGGTCGACGCTCCGACGTTGGCCTGGATGCCGCACGCTGCCGTCGACGAACTGGCCGCGACGCTCGAACCCGGACGCGCCGGAAACGCGGGATTCTATTTGGACGACGGGTTCGATCCTGCGTTGGCGGCCGTGCGTGACGCCGCGCGCGTCGCGCAGGCGACCTACGAAACCGCGCGCGGCCGCTTAGCCGCAAGCGCGGCGGCGATCCTTTCGCGCGAGCATCTCGACGAGGAGTTCATCGTGATGCGGGCCGATCTTCACGGCGCATTGCCGCCGGGCGTTCGCGTCATGCGGGAGGCGCCGACGTATCTGCTGTGCGCGTTGGAACTCGACGAGGCGGCGTTGGAAAGCCTGGGGCGTCGCGATGGCGCGGTGCAATCGGTCGCGGCGGGGGAGCAAGCGGTACGCGCACGCCTTTCCTGGGCGGTGCGGGCGCGCTGCGCCGCGCTCGAACTGGCTGCCGATCGACTCGGTTGCATCGACGTCTTGGTCGCGCAGGTACGATTCGCGCAACGCTTTGCGTGCGTCGCGCCCGACGTCGTCGACGATGCGAGCGTCGAGTTTGAATCGGGACGCTTTCTCTGCCTGGAAGACGAACTGCGGCGCGAGGGTCTGGATTACGCGCCGATCGCGTTGGATCTGCGGGGGGTTGCGGTGCTGACCGGTCCCAACATGGGTGGAAAATCGGTCGCGCTGCGCGCGTGCGGCGCGATCGCGCTGTGCGCGGCGTTCGGACTTCCGGTGCCGGTGCGCCGCGCGCGGGTGGGGTTGTTCGATAGGATCGTCTGGCTGGGAATCGGCGGCGACGACCAACGCGGTGGCCTACTGTCGTCGTTTGCCAAGGAAGTCGTGCGCCTGCGCGAGATTCTGGGGCGCGCGCCGCAGCGGATGCTAGTCCTGGTCGATGAGTTCGCGCGCACGACCACTCCACATGAGGGACGTGCCTTACTCGTCGCGGTGATCGGGCGTCTACGCGAGAGCGGGGATTGCGCGCTGATCGCCACCCATCTGGCCGGCGTCGCCGAGGCGGCACGCGTGCGTCATTTCGCGGTGCGGGGTTTGCGCGACATTCCCACGCGTCCACCCGACGGCGACCTCGAGGCGTCGCTGGCGTTGCTGGCGCGCTCGATGGATTACGGGGTGATCGAAGTCACGGGCGAGCACGTTGCGTCCGCCGACGCCATCGCTTTGGCCGCGCTGCTAGGCCTGGACGACCGCCTCATCCAATCCGCGTACGACGCGTTGAAAGAGTGACTATGGATCCGCTCATCATCACCTGCGCGCCGGTAGGCGCCGAGATCATGCCCGACCAGACCCCGCATTTGCCGGTAACGCCGCAACAGCTGGGCGAGACCGCCGCGAAGATTGCCGCTGCGGGCGCGTCGATCGTGCACGTCCATTGCCGTGAGGACGACGGTACCAATACCCACGCGGTCGAACGTTTTGCCCAAGCCTACGCAGCAATTCGTCAGCACAGCGACCTGATCGTCCAGTTCTCGACGGGCGGTGCGATCGGAATGCGTCCGGACGAACGCGCGGCGGTGCTGCAACTGCGTCCGGAGATGGCGACGCTGACCTGCGGGTCGGTCAACTTCGGCGACGAGATCTTCGAGAATTCGTTTCCGATCATGCGCGAGATTCTTCGCGGGATGAAGAAGTTCGACGTGCGCCCCGAGTTAGAAGTCTTCGACAAAGGCCATTTGGCCAACGCGCGTCGTCTGGCCAAGGATGGGGACCTGACCCTACCGCAACACGCAGACTTCGTTTTGGGCGTGCCCGGCGCGATGGAAGCTACGGTTCAAAATTTGTGCGATCTGGTTGACGATCTGCCGGCGGGCTGCACGTGGTCGGTGGCGGGCGTAGGCCGTGCCCAACTGACCATGACGATGGCCGCGATTGCCATGGGCGGACACGTCCGCGTCGGATTGGAAGACAATCTCTATTTCAGTAAGGGTCGCTTGGCGACCAACGAAGAGCTCGTGGCCCGAGTCGTGCGCATCGCCCGGGAAGCCGGGCGGCCGGTCGCTACGCCCGACCAAGCCCGCGACATGTTGAAACTCGGGCCAAAGAGGTCCCCGCAAGGACTCCCCGTCCCCGCGCCTAACTAGCGGCGGCCGATGTTCAACTACGTCGTCCGAAGGACGTTGCAGGCGGTTCCGCTCCTGATCCTGATCTCGATGATCCTGTTCGGGATATTGAGCAAAGCGCCGGGCGGCCCGCTGGCGCCCTACCTGCAGAACCCGCACATTACCGAGGCCGACATCATTCGGCTCAAGCACAATTTCGGCCTCGACAAGCCCCTGCCCATCCAGTATTTGCATTGGCTGGGCAACGTCGTCAGGGGCGATTTCGGGTATTCGAACAGCAATTCCGAGGACGTTCTTACCGCGATTGCCGAACGCGTCCCCGCAACCCTCACGCTAATGGGCGCATCGCTGCTACTTTCGCTGACCGTCGGAATGGCTTTAGGGATATTTTCTGCCGTCAAGCCTTATACCATCGGCGACTACGCGATCACGACATTTGCGTTCTTCGGGCAGTCGATGCCGGTCTTTTGGCTGGCGCTGATGCTGCAATTGGGTTTGGCCGTCAACGGCATCCCGTTACCGTTCGGCTACAAGCTGCAGCTGCCGTCGTCGGGCATCGCGACCAACAGCGACGTTTTCATTTTGGGCGACCATTTGGTGCACTTGGTCCTTCCGACGATGGTCCTGTCATTTCTTTCGCTCGCGCTCTACAGCCGCTTTACGCGTTCGTCGATGCTCGAGGTCATGCGGACCGACTACATCCGGACGGCCGCCGCCAAAGGGTTGAGTCAAATGACGATCGTGCTCAAGCACGGCCTAAAGAACGGTCTGATTCCGCTGGTGACCATCGTGGCGCTATCGTTGCCCGGCCTGCTGGCCGGCGCGGTCGTCACCGAGACGATCTTCTCGTGGCCCGGGATGGGGCGATTGTTCTTTGACGCTTTGCAGCAGCTCGATATCTCGCTCTTGATGGGGTACCTGTGCCTGGTATCGGCGCTCGTCGTGTTCTTCAACCTCTTTGCCGACGTTGCGTACGCCTGGCTCGACCCGCGCGTGAAATACGATTAGGCCGCGCGCATAATGTACGGTAACGTTCCCTTGCGGCAGTTGACGCCGGCCAAAGCGGTCGAAATGACCGACGATGTCGACGAGACGATCTACAAGCGTGTCAGCTTCTGGCGCCGACTCAGTCGGCACAAGTTGGCGATCATGGGTTTTGTCGTCTTGCTGCTGGTCGTGCTGGCCGCAGTCCTTGCCAAATTTTTGGCGCCGTTCGACCCGAATTTCATCGACGAAAAATGGTGGCACGGCGACCCGGTCAAGCCATGTTTTCTCGACGCCCTGCATTGCGGACACCACCTCTTAGGTTCCGACGAGATCGGGCGCGATCTGCTGTCACGCATGCTCTTTGGCGCGCAGATCTCGCTGCAGGTTGCGATGTTTGCGGTGCTCGTGGAGATCACGATCGGGACCGCGCTGGGGGCGATCGCCGGCTACTACGGCGGCTGGGTCGATTGGGTGCTGATGCGCATCACCGACGTCTTCCTCTCGATTCCGCTGCTGCCGTTGCTCCTGGTACTCACCGGGATCGTTGCGGCCAGTTCGTCCAAGGCTTCGCTGAGCTTCGGCGTGATCGTCTTGATCGTCGGTCTGTTGACGTGGCCGGGCGTGGCACGTTTGGTTCGAGCTTCGTTCCTGTCGTTGCGGGAACGCGAGTTCGCCGAAGCCGCGCGCGCGGTCGGCAATCGCGACGGCCGGATTATTTTCCGCCACTTGCTGCCCAACGCGGTGGCGCCGATCGTCGTCCAGGCGACCTTGGACGTCGCCGGCGTTATCGTCTTGGAATCAACCCTATCGTACTTGGGCTTCGGCATCCAGCCGCCCACGGCGTCCTGGGGCAACATGCTAGCCGCCGCCGAGGGTACCATGAGCAATGGCTGGTGGGTGGCCGTTTTCCCGGGCCTATGCATCCTGGTCACGGTCCTCGCGATCAACTACATCGGCGACGGTCTGCGAGATGCGCTTGACCCAAATATGAAGTAGGCTCTAAACTACCTCAAGTTGCCCGCAAGCGCGGGCGCAACCCCATGAAAACGGGCCGTGGCGGAATTGGTAGACGCACTGCCTTGAGGTGGCAGCGCTGGCAACGGCGTGGAAGTTCGAGTCTTCTCGGCCCGAAATTTGGTTGAACGAGCGCTTTCGAAGGTGCCGCGAAAGCGGCATCTTCACTTTTTGGCTGCCGGAAGCCGAAACAAGCGCAAGGATTGCTCCGTATTCGTCCGTGAGATGGCTCTGCCTGGAGTGTTTGCAGTATGTGGTTAACCCGATTCGCTCTTTCGCGCCCGGTCATCACCGCGATGGTCTTCATCGCCTTGGTGATCTTTGGGTTTATTTCGTACTTCAAGATCGGCAAAGCCCAGGATCCGCCGGGCACCACCTTCCCGGTCGTAGTCGTCGCCGCATCGTACCCGGGCGCGTCGCCGCAAGAGATGGAGAAGCTCGTCGTCAAGCCGATCGAAGATCAGATCGACGGCATCGATAACCTCGACCAGATGTCGGCGACCGCGCAGGAAGGGACCGCGACGGTCGTCGTCCAGCTCAAGCTCGGCACCGATTTGAACTTTGCGGAAATCGACGTGCAGCGCCGCGTCGACACCGCGCGCGTCTACATGCCCGCCGATTTGGATCCGCCCTACGTTTTCAAGAACGGATCGTCCGAACCGCTGCTCGATCTGGCCATCAGTTCGAACTCGCTGTCGGCGACGGCGCTGGCCGACGTCGTCACCAATCGGGTGGAACCGGTCATCAAGCAGATTCCTAACATCGAGAGCGTTGACATTTACGGCGCGCGTACGCGCGAGTTTCACGTCGAGCCCAATCCGGCGGCCCTCCTGGGCTTGGGTGCGACCCTCGGCGACGTATTCGCCGCGGTTTCAAACAATAACGAAAACTTACCGGGCGGTCTCATGGAGCAACCTACGCGCGAGACGACCGTCTCGGTTCATGCCGATGTCAACACCGCTGCCGACTTGGCGGCTATCCCTCTGCCGATCGCCGGCTCGAGCTCGCGCTTGCTTCGAATCGGCGACGTTGCAACCGCTAGCGACAGCTTTGCGGATCAGCGCACCATCTCAAAATTCAACGGAGAGCCCCGACTCTACGTCAGCTTGAGTCGCGACATCACGTCGGACGAGATCAGCTCGACGGCGATCGCGCGCGCACAACTGGTCCAAATCGAGAAGCAGTTTCCGCAACTGACCTTCCACGAAATCGATGCCCCGGCCGACGAAACCAAGGCCGAACTCAACGGCGTTTGGCTGTCCCTCATGGAAGGCATCATCCTCACCGCAATCGTCATGTTGCTATTCTTGCACGCGTGGCGGAACGCGATCGTCGTCTTGGTCGCGATCCCGACCTCGATCTTCTCGACGTTCGTCATGATGCGCGCGCTCGGATTCACCTTCGACTTCATGTCGCTCATGGCACTCTCGCTGATTATCGGCATCCTCGTCGACGATTCGATCGTCGTGCTTGAGAACATCACCCGGCATCGAGATCTGGGCGAAACGCCGACGGATGCGGCGATCAACGGACGCACGGAAATCGGCAGCGCGGCGGTGGCCATCACGATGGTCGACATCGTCGTGTTTCTTCCGATCGCGTTCATGCCCGGAATCGTCGGCGAGTATCTCAAAGAATTCGGGCTGGTCGTCGTGGTAGCGACCCTGTTCTCTTTGCTGGTGTCGTTTACGCTTACGCCCCTGCTGGCGGCCAAATGGAGCGTCAAAGAACGGACGCCAGCTCGCCCGACGTGGTTTGAAGTGTTGGGGCGTCCCAGTGCCAGCTTCGCGATCCTCGCGGCGGCCGCGGTGCTCTTTATCCAGCCGCTGTTGTATCTCAAGGTCGTCGGCGTGATGCTCGCGGCCCTGCTCATCGCCAACCTGTTCGTGCAGCGATACGACCGCGTCGTCGCACTCTATCGCGACGTCGCACTGCCGTTTGCGCTGCGCAACGGCGGCTTTGTCGTCTTCGTTTGTTCGATGTTGCTGATCAATGCGTTCGTCTTGCTCCCCGGCGGCAACACGGCGCTCTACGTCGACGGCTTCGCCTTCGTGCTGGCGGCGCTTTACACAGGCATTCGAATGATGCCGAGTCTGGCTGCGGGCCGGACGATTCAGCCGCGCATGATCCTGGCAACGCTGGCCGTGCCGATCATCCTGGCGCCGATCGCTTGGAGCCTGGGCACGCTCTCGTTTGACTTCGTCCCTGCGGGGCAAACCGGCGCCATCTCGATGACGCTGACCTATCCGCCGGGCACGCCGATCTTGATGACATCGAAATACACCGACGCGCTCGAAAACGGGATCATGCACATCAAAGACGTGCAATCGGTCAGTTCGACGGTCGGTCGCAAACCGTCGGGTCATGGAAGCTCGGTCGGCGGAAACTATGCGACGCTCAACGCGCAGACGCTCGCGGGCAAGCGTGGCGAGACCAACGCGATCATCGACGAGATTCGCGGGCTGGGATATCTGGCTCCGGGCGGCGATTTCCAAGTGTCGGGCGAGGGCGGCGGCGGCTCGGGTGTGGAGATCTTCTATGCGCTGCAAGGGCCCGATGACGAGCTCAACGGCGCCGCGGACAAGGTCGCCGCCTTCTTAGCCAAGACCCCGGGTTCGGTCAACGTCCAATCGAGCGCGGAGACGGGCGCTCCTCGGCTAAACGTGCAGATCGATTCGTCCAAAGCGGCGATCTTGGGTATCTCGCCAGGTGCGGCGGCAACCGCCGCTCGTATCGCCATTGACGGAGCCGTCGCGACCAAGGTGCGCACGGCCAACGGACTGGTCGACGTGCGCGTGCAGTTCCCCGCGACCGATCGCAGCACGTTCGAATCGCTCCAGAACGTGCGCGTTCGCGCCGCCGATGGGACCGAGGTTCCGTTGTCCGATGTGGCAACATTCAGCAACGAAATCGCACCGACGAAGGTCGAGCGGCTTGACCGCGAGCGCGTCGTCAACGTAACCGGCGGCGTGCTGCCGAACTACTCACTGGGTGCCGTCACGGGTCCCTTGGAAACGCAACTCAAAGTTCCGGGCTTCTTGCCGCCCGGCGTCCATTTGGAAGCTCAGGGCGACACGCAATACTTGGCCGAGGCGATGGTCAACATGCTGTTGGCACTAGTGACGTCCTTCATGTTGGTCTACATGCTGATGGTCATTCTGTACAGCAACTTCATCGAGCCCTTGATCGTGATGTTCGCCGTTCCGCTGGCAATCATCGGAGCGTTCGGGGGCCTGGCCTTCATGAACTCGCCGCTGGTTCGTCTGGCCGAACCCAACAGCAATCAATCGCTCAACATTATCTCGATGATCGGGATCGTCATGCTCTTTGGGCTTGTCTCCAAGAACGGGATCTTGCTGGTCGACTATTCCAACACGCTGATCAAGCGCGGGATGCGAGTCCACGACGCGGTCCTCCAAGCCGCCGCAACGCGATTCCGCCCGATTCTGATGACCACGTTCGCGATGATCTTCGGGATGCTGCCGCTGGCGCTGGGCTTTGCCGAAGGCGCCGAGTGGCGCCAAGCGATGGGCACCGTGATCATCGGCGGATTGATATCGTCACTGATACTCACGCTGTTCGTCGTGCCGATGATCTACAACACCTGGATCGGCTGGGGAGAACGCCGCGCGGATCGCCGCGCGGTCGCTCAAGAGATGCGCCCGCTCCCCGAAGGTGCCACCGCACCCGCCTAGCGCTTGCTGGCCGTC
>DATKGB010000089.1:0-5838 GCA_035544315.1 Verrucomicrobiia bacterium | reverse complement strand
GGGGGATCTGGATAACTTCGCGCACCTGCAAGCGTCGTGGCTCACGCCGGGCTTGAAGATGGGACAGATGGCGCTATTCTACGGCTGCGACGACATGGGCGGCACGATCCTCGAAGAGCAAGTCGTGCACGATGCCGGCAGTACCAACGAAGCGACCCGTCGCGATCTGGAAAACCTCGTCATTGGGGCCGGTTTCAGACCAGTCATCCGCGACACGTACTGGAACCTTCGCGACGACGTCGCGCTGGCGACTGCAAGCTAACCTGCTAGTAGGCTTCGCGGATCGTCGCGGCGCCCAGCACTTCGTCGCCGTCTTCGTCGAAGATGGCGACCAGTTGACCGGGCGTCACGGCTCGTTGCGCTCGGTCGAACCGTAAGGTCAGCGCGCCGTCGTTGCCGATGGTTGCCGATGCGGGTGACGGGACGGAGCGATAACGCACCATCGCTAGGACGCGCGTTCCCGCCTCCGCCAGGCGTTCGGGGCGAATGAGGTTGACTTCGTCGGCGATCAACGCTGCGGCGAGTAGTTCTTCCTCGCGCCCGATGACGATCGTGTTGGTCTTTGCGTCGATGCGGGTAACGTAGCGCGGTCCGTCGTTGCTGGCCGGCAAGCCTTGGCGCTGACCGACGGTGAAGTTCGCAACGCCGGAGTGCCGTCCGACGACGTCGCCGTTTGACGCAACGAACGACCCGGCGGTGTTGCTTTGGACACGATAGCGCTCCAGCACGTCGCGGTAGTCGCCGCCTTCGACGAAGCAGATGTCTTGCGATTCGGTCTTGTCGTGCACCGGTAGTCCGAGGCGACGCGCGTGTTCGCGGGTCGCGGCTTTGTCCAGCTCGCCCAACGGCAAGAGCAACGTCTCGAGTTGCACCGGGTTGAGTTGGGCGAGCGCGTAGGCTTGGTCTTTGTCATGCGCGTTGCGGAAGAGGTGGGCGCCGTCCCGTCGATGCTCGACGCGGGCGTAGTGCCCGGTTGCGACGTACCGCGCTCCCAGCCGATCGGCGTATTCGCGCAGCGTTCCAAGTTTCACGAAGTTGTTGCAAGAAACGCACGGATTGGGCGTGCGTCCGCCGACGTAGTCCGCGACGAAACGGTCGATCACGTTGCGCTTGAACGTCTCTTCGAAGTTGAGGACGTAATGTGGTATGCCGAGAATCGCGGCACTTCGGCGCGCGTCGTCGTAGTCGTCGACGCCGCAGCAACTCTTGGCGTGCGGTGCTTTGGTCGGTGCGTACATGCGCATCGTGACGCCCACGACATCGTAACCGGCCTCCACCAAGAGGCCGGCCGCCGCCGCCGAATCAACTCCGCCGCTCATTGCGGCGACGACGCGTTCTTTCACAAAGCACAGGATAACAGGGTACCGGGGCTAACAGAAGCCCCAAATGCCTGCTCTGGGTGAACGATTTCGTGCTGCGCGGGAGGCGAGAGGCCTTACGCTCTCCGAGGTGGCCGAGCAGATTCGAATCCGCTCGGTCTATTTGGGCGCGATCGAGGAAGAGAACTGGTCGCTGATCGGGGCGCCGGTGTACATCCGCGGCTTCCTTCGGACCTATGCCCGATTCTTGGGGATCGACCCCGAGGAGGCGGTCGCCGCATTCAATAGCCAGACCGCGGCGCCGTCGGAGCCGTCGGCGGAAGAATCCGCGACCCGGCCGCGCGCTGGATCCAAGGAACTCAGGCCGTTCATTTGGATTGCCAGCGCCATCGCCGTGGCTTTGGTGGCGTTCGTCGTTTACAACGAAATCGTGCTGCAGCAACGACACCCGGCGGCCGTCGCGGTCGCGACGGCCACGCCGGCTCCCGCGCCATCGGTGTCTCCGAGCGCCCAAACGAACGGCTCCTCGCTTCCTTCAGCCAGCCCGTTAGCCAGCCCGTCGCCCGGAAGCCAAACCATGCCCGGTCCCAGCACGATCGCCGTGCGTCTGGTCGCGCTTTCGTGGCTGCGGATCACCGTTGACGGCAATGTTACCATTGAGGGTACGTTTCCGGCCGGCACCGAGCGCACGTTTCGAGGGAAATACGCGTCGGTTCGCGTTGGCAATGCCGGCGGCGTACAGATCATCGTCGACGGGAAGTCGATCGGGCTGCTCGGCAAAACGGGCGTCGTCGCCGACCGCACCTTCACCCTTTAAGCGTCCTCCAGTCAGGAGCACCCGTGGCGAGCGAATTTTCGTTCGATGTTGTGTCGAAAATCGACCAGCAAGAACTCGACAACGCGCTGAATCAAACGCGCAAAGAAATCGAAGGCCGTTTCGACTTTAAGAATTCTAAGACGAAGATCGACAGCGATGCCAAAACGATCACGATCCTCTCGGACGACCAGTTGAAGATGCGCAACGTGATCGACATCCTGCAAGCGAAGGCGATCAAGCGCGGCATCGACATTCGGGCCTTCGAAGTCGGAACGCTCGAGCCGGCCGCCGGCGATACCGTCCGCCAGGTCATCGCGCTCAAGATCGGCCTTCCCAAAGATAAAAGCAAGGAACTGACCGAGAAAATCCGCGGGCTCAAGCTGAAGGTTACGACCCAGATTCAGGACGAGCAGATTCGCGTGACTTCGAAGAGCAAGGACGATCTCCAGCTAGTCATGGATACGTTGCGCAAGATGGATTTCGATTTTCCGCTGCAGTTCGTGAACTATCGCTGATGCCGACCGTCAATTTCATCTCGCTCGGCTGCGCGAAAAATCTCGTCGATACCGAGGTGATGATCGCCCAACTGGCCGGTGCGGGCTGGTCGCTCGAAGCCGACGCCGAAAACGCCGATGCGGTCGTCGTCAATACGTGCGCCTTCATCGATCCGGCCAAAGCCGAATCGACCGACGTCATCATGGAACAGGCGCAACGTAAGCGCGCGGGACAACAGCTGATCGTCGCGGGCTGTCTGGCCCAGCGCTACGGCGAGCAACTTGCGGCGCTGGTTCCCGAGATCGACGGCGTGATCGGCACCGGCGCATACGCGTCGATTGCCGAGATGCTGGACGACGTCGCCGCCGGCCAACGGCCGGTGCGCCTGGCCTTGCAAGCCGAACCCGAGCACGATTTCTTGCCGCGGATGATCACGACGCCGCGCGCGACCGCCTATTTAAAAATTGCCGAGGGTTGCGATCACCCGTGCACGTTCTGCATCATCCCGCAGTTGCGCGGGAAGTTTCGCAGCCGTAGCCATGAATCGCTGCTCAAGGAAGCCGCCGCGCTAGCAGCGGGAGGGACCAAAGAGTTGATCTTGATCGCGCAGGATTCGTCGATGTACGGGCGCGACCGCGGCGAACGCAACGGCGGCCTGGCCCGCCTGCTCGAAAGATTGCACGAGATCGACGGCATCGAGTGGATTCGTCTCTTGTACCTCTATCCCGCGACGATCGACGCCCAGTTGATCGATGCGATGGCCGGCTTACCCAAGGTATGCAAATACATGGACATGCCTTTGCAGCACGCGCACCCCGACGTCTTGCGCGCCATGCGCCGGCCCAGCAACGGCGAGCGCTATCTCGAAATTCTGGAAACTTTCCGCACGAAAATTCCCGACGTGACCATGCGCTCGACCTTCATCGTCGGATTCCCAGGCGAGACTCAGGAGCACGTGGACTACTTGGAAGAATGGATCGGTCGTGCGGAGTTGGATCGCGTGGGCTTCTTTGAATATAGCGCCGAGGAAGGAACCCCCGGCGCGGAACTGCCCGATAGAGTGCCGGTTCGCGAAAGGCGTAAACGTTTGATTCGTCTGCGCGAGGCGCAACGCGTTGCTTCGGAACGCGCGCGCGCTAGGCGCGTCGGCCAAACGGTCGACGTGCTGGTCGAAGAGCGTCGCCGCTTGCGCCGCAGCGATCCGTTCTACCCCGCCTTAAACGACGCCAACGTGTGGTTCGGCCGCTCGCAAGGCGAAGCGCCGGGCGTCGACGGCGGGATTTATTTTACCGGCGAGGCCGCGGTCGGCGACTTCATTCCGGTCACGCTCGATGGATGCGGCCCGTTCGACTTCTTTGGTCGCACCGCCGTTCGGGAGATGGCTACCCTTGCCTAAGCATTACATGTCCGAGTTCGAAGAAGAGGCGTCTCGTCCGAAACCGCGTCTGTTGCGACGCGCGGGAATGGTCGCTGCCGCGATCGTCATCGGCCTGCTGGCCGTTCTGACGGGCTTCTCGATCGTTCAGCACAAGAACATCATGGCCGTCCTGGTCGAACCGTTCGTTCCCAGTCCCCAGCAGGTGTTCGGAAAAAGCAACTTGCTGGTGCTAGTCGTCGGGTTGGATTACGACTATAACGAAAAGGACCAAGAGTATTCAACCGCGGCTCGCAGTGACATCATCAAGGCGATTAACCTGGATTTCGATCATCAGCAGGTCTACGAATTAGATATTCCCCGCGACATGGTCGCAACGATGCCCGACGGTCATCAGGCCAAGATCAACCAAGCGATGTCCGACGGCGGGATCAAAGAAGCCCAAAGCGTTATCGCGCAATGGCTGGGCATTCCAGGCTTCGATCGCTACGTGATCTTACGAATCGATTCGATGCAGGAACTGATCGGAGCCATCGGCGGCGTCAACGTTGCCGTGTCCGATTCCAATTGCCTCGAGTACAAGCAGTGTAAGGGCCAGCAATCGCTCGACTACGTCGACACTTGGGGACACCTCAACATTCATCTCAAGCCGGGCTATCAGCATCTAGATGGGGCCCAGGCGATCGGCTACTCTCGTTTCCGCCACGATTTTTGCGGCGATCCCTGCCGGCTCATGCGCCAAGCCCAGGTCGTACGTGCGATGCTCGATAAGATCAAGAGCGATAAGTTCAATACCTTCATGCACGCCCAGCAGCTCATCGGTATCGTTCAAAAAAACACGACCACGACGCTGAGCAATGCCGAAATGGTCGCCCTGGCCAATTATTTTTCGAATATCGATCAAAAAGACATTCACGTCGCTCAAGTTCCCTACGTGAACGACGTGACGCTAGCCGACGGCGGCGACGCGATCGTTCCCGATACCGCGCAGCGAGCGATGCTGGTTCGCACGATGCTAATTGCGCCGCCGACGCCGCAGCCGTCGATCGGCAGGCTGGCGCTGGCGGGTGTCGAGCCGTCGCAACTGCGCGTCGATGTCCAAAACGGCAGCGGCGTCACAGGCGCCGCACGTCGGTTGGCGGCAATCCTCGCAAAGGATGGCTTTAAGATCGGCTCGGTCGGCGATGCGCCCAACGACGGTCGGGTCGTTACCGAAGTGCACGAACATTCAAAAATCGCGTTTGCGGGTAAGCGAGTGCTTCAAGCGTTGCCCCCGCCGGGGCAGAAGGCCACCCTCGTGAGCGATATCGATTCCGATACCGCGGCCAAGGGCGCGCAAACCAGCGACGTGACGATCGTCCTGGGTACCGATTTGGCAAACGCACCCGATGTAACGCCGACGGCCGCCCCTTGAACGTTCGCGCGCGCTGGATCGCCGTCGTCGCCGCGACGGTCGTACTGGTCGGTTATGCGATCTGGCGCCTCTTCATTCACGCCGGTGGTCTCGAACCGGCGCTGATTACACCGTCGATGGACGCGCACGAGGCGGTATCGCTCGATCTGCGCGGGCGCTTCGAACGGCTTGTGCGGGAGCGCGACAACTCGGATCGCAGCGGCCGTCCCAAACTGATCGCGCTCACGTTCGACGACGGGCCGTATCCGGTGTTCACGCCGTTGCTCTTGCAAGAACTTCAGGCGTTGCACGTTCCCGCCACGTTCTTTCTGATCGGACGCGACGCGCAGCAGTGGCCTGAGTTGACCAAACGCATTGCGGTCGCCGGCAACGAAGTCGCCGATCATACCTTGACCCACCCGGACTTGGATCCCCTCAC
>DATKGB010000088.1:0-2567 GCA_035544315.1 Verrucomicrobiia bacterium | reverse complement strand
GGGGGCGTCAGCGCGGCCGCGGCCCCGCGTAACACGTTGATACGCATCATGCTTCTTTCATCTCCTGTGGGTTCAAACCGTTTGCAATGCAGAACTCTTGGTAGGCGACCGGCGAGATTTCCGATGGTTTAATCTCGCTGCGACCGCCCCAAAATACATTGGTGTAGTCGAAAGGAATCCCGGCTTCGCGCAGATGTTCGTCGATGGCAGCCTTGTGCGCCAGGACGACGTCCTTGTCCAAGCCGTGCGCGACCGCCATCACGTTGACGTTTCTAAATTCGGGGCCGCCCTCGCGCCAATAGGCATGCGTGATGATGTAGTGCCGCCCGACTTCGCGTCCGGCCTCGATTTCGCGCCCCGCCGGCACGGCCCAATGAAACAGCGCGTTATAGCGGGTCACGCGTTCGTCGTTTGCCGTCGCTTTCACGTGCTCGAGGAAGGTCGAGAAGCGTCCGATCACTTTGCGCGCGTTGAGGTCGCGCGCGACGCGCGCAAACGTGGCATCGTCGACACCCGCCTCGGCCGCGCGAGCCGACCACAGATCGCGTTGGAGTTCTTGCGGCGCGAACTCGCGTTTGATCGCGCTCAAGACGCGCCAATCCAATTCGTCCAGCTCGACGATATTCGTATCGAGAACTTCGGCCGCCACGTCGGCGCGCGCTCCGGGTTCGATGCCGCGCCGGCGAATGTGTCCGACGCCCAGTGCGAACAAGCATTTGGCCGGCATCAGCGCAACGCGCTGCGCGCCTACCCGTTCGCGCAAGAATTCGGCATGCTTTTCGATCGAAAAGCCTTGCGGGACCTTGAGGGTCGTCCACAGGCGGTAGTTCGAGCCCGGCGTTGCCGCGTCGGTCGAGCGGATGACGACGTGACCCGAGAACGGATCTTGCGCGAACATATACTCAAACGCACGGTCCAAGCGCTCGGCCGGGACTTGCCAAGCGCACAGCGCACCGCGCGCGAGGTTGGTCGCCATGAGCGTCTGGCGCACGCGGCGGATCGTGCCCGCTGCCAACATGGCGCTCACGCGTTCGATAACGGTATCGACGTCGACGCCGCTGCGTGCGGCAACTTCACCGAACGGATCTTCTTGAAAACCGGTAAGGCGGTCTTCGGAGACCGCCAGGATCGCAGCGTTAACCGGGTCCGAGACCGCGGCGGGCACCGCCGAGGAGTTGGGCATAGGCCGAGCGACTTCTGGGAAATCGTGCCCGGCCCCCTTTGTTACAGTTGGAGCGTACTAAGCCCCACGGCGTAGTTATAGGTCTGGAGCGCGGTCTGGACGTTGTAGACCGCGGTGATCTCGTCGGTTTGCGCTTGGGACAAGTTGGCTTCGGCGGTGACCAGATCGATGATGGTCGCCGCTCCGACCTTATATTTGGCCCGCGCCGCGTTGAGGGCGACCTGAGCGCTGGAGAGCTCCAGATTGGCCTGCACGAGTAAGGCTTCGGCGGAGATCAAGCCCGAAAGCGACGAGCGGACGTCGGATTCGACGCCCAGCTTGCTTTCGGTCAGCGCCGCGTTGGCTTGGTCGAGCGAAGATTTTGCCTGCGCGATGTTGTAGGTCGTCAAACCTTGATCGTAAATCGGAATCGAGATCGTCGCCCCAATCGACGACGAGTGTGCAAATGAGTTGTCGATCGGGAGCGTCCGCGAAACGCCGTCGCTGGCATTGGCGCTGATCGATGGGAACCGCGCCAACTTGGCGTAGCGCAGATCGTCGGCAGCCGAGTTGGCCGTATGTTGGGCGGCCTGATAATCCGGTCGGAGCAGCAATGCCTGAGCCAGCGATTTCGCATACGTTTGCGTCGGTTGAGTCGCGCCTTGGTCGCCGGCACTCAACGGTTGCGGCACGACTTCGGCGTCGGCATCCAGGCCCAAGGTTGCAGCGAACGCGGATTGCGCGGCGATCGCCGCGCCTTGCGCCGAAACCACCCCGCCGCGCGCCTTGGCGCTTTGAAATTCCGCGGAGGCCAAATCGGATTTCGCCGCCGCTCCGGCGCGAATCTCGGCATTGACGTTGGCTTCCTCGGCTTCGAACTCGCGGACCAGTTCGGCGTCCGCGACAACCGTCGCGTTACTCTGCAAAACGCCGTAGTAGGATTTGGCGACGTCGAACTGCAGGGTCTGCAAATCGCGCAGGAGCGTATCGCGGCCTGCGATGCTGCTTTCCTTTGCCGACTTGATCGCCGCTATTACGCGCCCGCCGTCGAAGATCAATTGCTGGAGTGAGATCGACGCGCGTTCGGCAGTCGTCGGCGCGTTCCCTAAATTTTGGTTGTTATTGCCCGGAGTGGGCGTGGGATTCGAATTCGAGTTCGAACTCGCACCGCTTCCGAACGAACGCGTCACGCTGCCCGAAGCGCTGATGCTCGGGAAGATCGCCTGTAGTTCGGAACTATATTTGGCGCGGATCGCATCGTATTGCGCGCGCTCCGCCGCAAACGCCGGTGACTGCGCCACCGCAATGTCGACGGCTTGAGCCAGCGTGACCGAGGTCGGCATGCCAGCAATCGGGCGCAAGGCTGCGACGTCGGGCGCCGGCGTGCCGTAAGCCGGATACGGCA
>DATKGB010000087.1:0-12013 GCA_035544315.1 Verrucomicrobiia bacterium | reverse complement strand
TACGGCTTCGACCAGCGGTCGGTTGACGATGCTGCGCGAAACGTCGTCGACGATGCCGATGATCGCGCATGAGGCATCGAGCATCGCGGCGCTGCCATGCCGAAATTCGCCGGCTGAAAAACCCTCGGCATGAATGTAGCTGGCTTCTTTCAATTTCAGCGCGAATTCGTGCGCGATGGGAAGGCCGTAACCGGTCGCGACGATCACGACGCTTCGTCGGCGCGAAACGCGTTGCGCCGCTTCGCGAATCGCATCCACCTCGTCGCTATCTAGCCACGCGCGGACGTCTTCGGCGGTTTCGGTGAGCGAGCGTGCGTTGCGCGAGTGACTGCCGCCCATTAAGCCCGCCGCCCACAGCAAGATTGCCGCCGTGGCCGTTACCGATTTGCTGGCCGGAACGGCGATCTCCAGCCCTGCGCCCACGTCGATCGTTTCGTCGGCGCGATGGCCTAACGGCGAGTTGGCCGAGTTGGTTAAGGCCACGAGCATCTTTGGCGCGAGCACGTCGAGCGAGTCGAGCAGATCGGTGGATTTACCGCTTTGCGAACACGCGATAACGACGCTATCGCGGTAGGCCATGTGATCGAGCGGAGCTTCGGTGGCCGCCAGCGCGTGCGCGCGGATCCCGCGCCGGCGCAGCGCCAGTGCGCCGAGTTGGGCCATGAACAGCGAACTGCCGCTGCCCAGAAGGACGACGTCGCGGTCGCCGATAGCACGAGCTAGTCGTTCGGCTTTGTCCGAGATCGCGATCGCGCGCCAAACGTCGGGCTGTTCGCGAATCTCGCGTTCGAAGTGTGCACCCAGCATGGTCGCTAGTTCGTCACGAAGGTCGAAAGCACCGCGCCGCGCAGCTTATTCAAGCCGGCCGTGGCTCCGGACGCATCCTCGTTCCAGTCGTCCAACAGGAACGAGAAGCTAACGGCGCCGTGGCGCCGAGTTCGGATGAAACCGGTGATCGTGCGGACGTGGCTGATCGATCCAGTCTTGGCCCAGACGTTTTTCTCCGCCGGTGTCCCGATAAATGACCGCCGCAGCGTTCCGGCGATGCCTGCGACCGGCAGCGCGTCGAGGATCACCTCGCGGTTGGGTCCGTTCCAGTCGTGGTCGAGAATGGTCACCCACGCGCGCGGCGTGATCCGGTCGTAGTTGGAAAGTCCCGAGCCATCGCTGATCGAGATGGTCTTGGGATCGACGCCGATCGAGGCCAACCACCTGCATTCGAAGGCTGCGCCCCCGACGTCGCTCCCGGGGTTGGATCCCGCGGCGACCGACAACTCCTTGATAAAGAGCTCGCCCATGAGGTTGTCGCTGGGCCACCAGAAGTCGGCCATTAGCTGGGGCATCGGCTCGGACGCGTGGGTCCAGACGACCTGCGCCGTCGCGGGCGCCTGTCCGCCGGTCTGCTCGGCGCCCAGCACCGTGATGCCGTGGGCGGCCAAGGCTTTGGTGAAGACATCCACGGCATACTCCGCGGGGTCGGGCACGGCGGCCTCGATATCTCCGGATTCCTTGGCCCCCAGCGGAATGGTTCCGACCAAGCGGATCGTGCGCGGCCGATCCCATGGATGGGTGTTGTCCGAGGTATCTTTGGAGTTGGCCTCACCGGTGGTCAAGCGATTGTCGAATGTAAACGCCGTCGTGGTCGGATAGACGCGCAGCGACACCGGAGCGCCGACGTCGTTTCCCGGCGTCATGTAGGCGTGAATGACGTTCTCTTCCAAGTCCAGCGCGCTTATCGGCGGTGCGTAATAGAACGGCAGGTCGTCCCAATCCCAACCTTCGGGCAGGCGTCGATTGTCATAGCGCGTCGCGTCGCCGATCACCGAACCGGTAATGCGCGCGATGCCGGCAGCAGCGATCGCGGCTGCGGCGGCATCCAAGTCTTTTGCCGTCAAGTGCGCGTCGCCGCCGCCGCGCAGATAGAGATCGCCCGTGAGCGTGCCGTCGGCGACGGTTCCCGACGACAGGGCTTGGGTGACGAAGGTGAACGCGGTTCCGAGTTTCTCTAGGCTCGCCGAACCAACCAACAGTTTGAAGTTCGAAGCCGGTTGAAATTCGTCATCGGCGTTTCGTGAGTAGAGCGTCGTCCCGCGGGTAGTATCGACGGCCAGCAGTCCGACATGCCCTCCATGCAGGGTCGGTGCCGTCGCAATTAGCCGATCGATTTGCTGGCGCAGCAACGCGATGTCGTGCGCGTTCCAGGGTACGCCCCCGGCCACCGGGTGCGGGACCTTCTGCGTGATCGAGAGATCCGCATCGGCATGAACGGGTCCGATCGTGACGCCCAGGAACGCAACGAGCAGTGCGCAGGCGAACGTCTTATACATCGCAATCTTCTCCGAGAACGTCGTCGAGTGTTTGCCGCCGAGCGAAGAGTCGGTGCGAACCTTGGCGCACCGCGACGACGGCGGGCTTGGCAAAACGATTATAGTTGCCGGCCATGCTGTAGGTGTAGGCGCCGGTCGTGCACATCGCCACCAAATCACCGCCGCGCAAGTCGACCGGTAGCCGGGCCTCAGCCAAAACGTCGTTTTCGCAGGAGCGGCCGCACAGCGTGACCTCGTCGCCGACGCCCGCCCGCGCGGTCGCGGCGACCGTATGATGATAGGCGCCATAGAGCGCCGGGCGCGGATTGTCGCTCAGGCTGCCGTCGACCACCACGAATGCGCGCTTGCTCTGCTGCTTGCGCGCCATCACGCGGTAGATCGACGTGCCGGCCCGGCCGATCAACGCGCGACCCGGTTCGATGCCCAAGCGCGGCCGCGGAATTCCGGTGGCGGCGATCGCTTCGTCCAATGCCTTAGCGATCGTCGCGATCGTGGTGGCGATGTCGATCGTGGCTGCGCCGGCCGGATTGTCTTGAATGCCGAAACCGCCGCCGACGATCAACAGCTCGCTGCGTAGGCCTGCCCGTCCGAAGCGGGCCGCGATCTCAACGAGCGCGCGCACGTTTTCGGCGAACGTAGCGGCTTCGTAAATTTGCGAGCCGACGTGTGAGTGCAGCCCGGCATAATGCAGGCCGGTCGCGGCGCGCAGCGCGCCGATGACGGCGTCGAGGTCGCCGAACGGTACGCCGAACTTCGTGTTGCCGCCGCCGGTGCGCACGAACGCATGGGTGTGTGCTTCGATGCCGGTGTTGACGCGGACCGCGACCCGAATCGGCGAGGTTGCGCTCGCGCGCGAGGCCAAGCGTTCGATTTCCTCGAGACTATCGGCAACGATCGTTCCGACGCGACCTTGCGCGACCGCATCGAGCTCGGCGGCGGACTTGCCGCAGCCGTGCAGGGTCAAGCGCGAGGCCGGAAAGCCCGCACGCTCCGCGGTGGCCAACTCACCCAGCGAACAAACGTCTAATTGCAAGGCTGTGCCGATTAAATGGCGCGCGATCGCGACCAGCAGCAGCGCTTTGCCGGCGTAGGCGACTTCAACATCGCGCGGGGAGCACGCGTCCACGAACGCGGCGATCGCCGCGTCGAATGCGTCGAGATCGAGCGCCAGTAACGGCGTACCGTACTGGGCGGCCAATTCGTCGGCACGAACGCCGCCTACGAGCAGTTCTCCGTCGGTGTCGCGCGCGTGGCCGGGCGCGAGGCCATCGCGCCAATTCAATAAATCGATCATCGGCGCGGTATGGATTGGCCGCCAAGGCGCCCAACTACTCTTTCATATGGCACGTGAAATGACGCGCGCGAACGAGATTACGACGTATCCGCATTGGAAGCTCTTACGGTGGCCGGCCGAATTCCCGCACGGGCGCATCGATCGCATCTACACGCATTGGTCGGCGCACGACTACCATAGCGTGTTTCCGGCCTATCATTATTGCGTGGCGCTCGACCGCGACGGCGACGTGGTCATCGTCAATACGCACGACGTTCGCGAAAATATGCGCGACGTTTACGAAGACCCGGAGTTGCCGTACGCTCAGCACACGCGCAAGCGAAATTCCCACGCGATCGGGATCTCGATCATGGCGATGGAAGGGTCGCGCCCCGACGACTTCGGTCCCTATCCGATGACCGATGCGCAAATAGACGGCCTGTGCTTCTTGGCGGCCAAGATCGCGTCATTTTACACGATTCGGATCGACGCCGACCACGTGATGAGCCACGCCGAGGCGGCTCTGCGCGACGGTTACTTCGGGATCCAACCGCAAGAACGTTGGGATATCGCGCGCCTCGCGCCCGAACCGCGCCCGCTCGTACCGCAAGACGGCATCGACAGCGGCGAACAACTCCGCACAAAAATGCGCTTGTCAGGGTGATGGAGTGAATTGTGCGGTGAAATTGTCGATGCGGGTTTGATCGATGCCGGCGGCGAGCAGGCGCACTGCTAGCGATTCGGGAGTGGGCGGCGGCGTTACGAGCATGAACGGCACTTCGTCGCCGGCGTTGGCGCAGATGCTCGCCCAAGCGGCACCCGCGGGAACGATGGCGGTTTGATACGGCTTCAGCGTCGCGTTGCCGCCTTCGCAGGCGACGTCGAGCGGTTTCCCCAGCGGCATCACGATCAGCGGCCGATTCTGCGTAGGAATCGAAGCGGGTTCGCGCGTCGCGACGACGCGCTCGACGGTAAAGCGCGGATCGGCGATCAACGCCGTGCGCGCTAGGCCGTCGAAGGTGTACTCGATCTCGTCGAGCGCGCCGCTGCGCCCTTGATGATAGTTCAGAACGTCGCCGGCTTTTTGAATGTTGAGCTCGCGCGGCTTGCCGTCGGGGCCATTTCGATTCCAATCGAAGATGCGGTAGGTGAGGTCGCTGGCTTGTTGGGTTTCGAACAGCACGATGCCGGCGCCGATGGCGTGCAGGCTGCCGGCCGGAAGATAGAACGTTTGTCCGGCCTTGACCTCGACCTTGCGCAAGATGTCTCCCAGCGATCCGTCGGCAACCCGGCGTTGATATTCGGCACGGTCGGTGTCGTGCGTCCACCCGAGTACCAACTGCGCGCCCGGTTGCGCGTGGAAGATGAACCAGCACTCGGTCTTGCCGAACGGCTGATGTTCGACGCGCTGCGCGTAGGCATCGTCGGGATGGACTTGCACCGAGAGCCAATCGCGTGCGTCGATAATTTTCGTTAAAATCGGGAAGATGCGGCTGGCGTCCACATCGCCCATCAGCGCCGGCCCAAGGCAGGCGCGCAGATCGGCGACGGTTTTTCCGGCGAGCGGCCCGTTGACGACGGCGTCGGTATCCCAGCACTCCCACGACTCGCCGTACTTCCCGTTGGGATCGCCCGGCTGACCGTAGGTTTTCACCAACGCGTCGCCACCCCAAATTTGCGTCGTCATCGTTGGCGCGAGGACGTAGGGGTAGAGATCGCTCGAATCGCTCATCCCGAAGGCTGTTCGATGAGAACTGCTCGCAACATCCCGCGTGCGGAGTTGCCGACGTAGATTTCCGCGGCGCGCCGTATATCGACTGGCCGCAGCGAGCGTTCGGTCGCGAGTCCTTGGGCCAGGAAGCGCTCGCGAAGAACTCCCGGGAAAACGCCGTCGGCCAGCGGCGGCGTGACCAAGCATCCGTCGATGCGCGCGAAGAGGTTTGTGCGCGAGCCTTCGGTGAGTTGATCACGTTGGTTGACCAGCAGCGCATCGAAACACGATCGTTCGCGCGCGTAGGTACCGGCGCGGTCGTAGGCCGGTCGCCACGACGTTTTCCAGGCCAGCATCGGATCGTCGCTATAGACACATACGTTCGAAATGCAGATGCATACCGGGCCGTCGATCGGTTCGAGCGGTTCGATGAGAACGTCGATACTGCCGTCAAAACTCAAGCGCACGCGCAGCAGCGTTGCGGGCGCATCGACCGCGGCGATCTTTGCTCGCAGGGCTGGCACGTCGGCCAGAACGCCGAAGGCGGCGGCGGTCCGCAGCAAGCGCGCCAGATGGGTTTCGCGGGCCGCTTCGTCGCCGCCCGCGAACGTTTCGCGCAGATCGAACGGCCGAGCGAGATCGGTGAAGAAGCGCGTCTTGATGCCGATCTCATCCCATTCGTCGTCGGCGCGCGAATCGCTGACGATGCCACCCCCTGCGTCGTATCGCCCGGTGCGGCGGTCGCGGTCGAGTTGCGCGGTGCGGATCGCAACGTTCCACCAACCGCGCCGCTCGGGCGACAGGAATCCGAGGCTGCCGCAATAGGCTTCGCGTGGGAAACGTTCCACGCGCGCGATCTGCGACATCGCCGCGCGTTTGGGAGCGCCCGTAACGCTGCCGCACGGGAAGGTCGCACGAACGACGTCTGCAAGCGTCGTGCCGACGCGTGAGCGACCCGCGATCGTCGAAGTCATCGTCGCGAACGTCGGATAGCGTTCGACTTCGAAGAGGCTTTCGACGCGCACGTCGTCGCAGATGCGATGCAGATCGTTGCGCAGCAAATCGACGATCATCACGTGCTCGGCGCGATTCTTCGGCGACGCCAAATCCGCTACGCGATCCGGGAGGGCCGTGCCTTTCATCGGCTTGGTGACGATTGTGTCGCCGTCGAACTCCAGAAAGAGTTCGGGTGAAAACGAAAGCACGCAACGCGAACCGTCTTCGAGCATCGCAGCGTACGGCGCGCCGCTGCGAGCGGCCAGGGTTGCGTACAGCGAGATGACGTCGGCCTCGAAACTAAACACGAACGGAACCGTCAGGTTTACCTGATAGACATCGCCATCGTAAATCGCCCGCGCGATCCGCGCGATCGCTTCGTCGTACGCTGCACGATCGACTAGCGGGCGTAACGGACTGATGTTCGACTTCTCCGAAGGCCTGACGGCCTGGGTCGTAGGCTCGTCAAAGACGCCCAGCGCGAGCAAACCGGAGGGCGCGCGCATGGGGATTCCCGCCAGGGCGCTGCCGAGTTCGTAGCTCAAAAGGCCCGCGATCCAGTAGCCGTCTCGGAGCGCAGCGTCGGCCCGTTCGAGGGCAGTTTGAGCGTCGGCCGGAGTTTCGGCGCGCAGAACGGCGTGCGGCCGTTCGAAACGGCGGCCCGGATTCCAACCAAACGCGACCCGAAAATCGCTCACGGCGCGAGCGTTGCGCGTCGGTGGCGGGCGTCCTGCCGGACGCAGCGCGGCATCTGCCGAAGGCACGGACGTGCAACATCGTGCGTATCTGGGGATCGGCTCCAATTTGGGCGACCGTCAAGCCAACATCTTGGTCGCGCTGCAGCGGCTTCGCTCGCGCGTTTCGATCGCGACGGTCTCGGCGTTCTACGAGAGCGACGCGGCCGACGGCGCGCAGGGCCCGGCGTTCCTCAATATCGCCGTCGAAATTTCAACCGAGTTGGATCGTGAGACCTTCGACCGCTTGGCTCGCGATGTCGAGACCGCGGTCGGGCGCACCGGTCGCCAGCGCCTGCAAGCCCGTCCCATCGACATCAACGTGCTGACCTTCGACGATACCGAACATCCCGATCTGGCCGTGCGGCCCTACGACCTTATTCCGCTGGCCGAAATCGCGCCGTCGTATCGTGCGATGGCGGCCCGATTGTCCGCCGATGGCGTTCGCCGGCGCGAGCGCAGTCTGCATTTCGACGCGAACCGGCAAGAGGAAGCCCCCGACGTTCGACTTTCGCTCAATCGCGTCGGCGTTTCGTCCGTCAAGCGGATCGTGCGCTTGGAAATCGACGGCAAACCGCACGTCTTCAACGGCGAGTTTTCGATGGTTGCCGATCTTGCGCCCGACAAAGCCGGCGTGCACATGTCGCGGTTCTCCGAAATTCTCGAAGAGACGACGCTGGACGTCTTGGCCCGCGCGGAGTTGCCCGGGCGGATCGAACGCTTGGTGGAAACGATCGCGCGCGAGATCGTGCAAACCCAGCGAGCGGCGTGCGTCGACGTACGGCTGCGCGCGGATTTCGGCTTGGAGCGTTGGACGCCGGTGAGCGGCAAGCGCGGCGAGGAGACCTATACGCTCGTCGGGATCGCGCACGCCGACCAACAGGGCCGCACGCGTCGCGTCGTCGGCGTTGAGGCCGAAGGCATGACCGCCTGCCCGTGCGCGCAGGCGATGGTGCGCGAACACGCGATGCACGAGTTGATGGAAGCAGGCTTTTCGAACGCCGACGCCTCGCGCGCGCTGGACGCACTGCCGGTGGCCACCCACAACCAGCGTGGTCGCGGCGCGATTCTCTTGGGAGTCGACGACGCTCACGCCGATGGCGTACGCGCCGAAGACTTGGTGGAAATCGTCGAGAACTCGATGTCGAGTGAAACGTACGATTTGCTCAAGCGCCCGGACGAATTTTTCGTCGTCAACAAAGCCCATCATAATCCCAAGTTCGTCGAAGACGTCGTCCGCGGCATTCTGTCGCGTTCGCTCGAGGTCTACCCGGATTTGAGCGACGATACGTTCGTCTTCGCTAGCCAAGTGAACTACGAATCGATCCACAAGCACGACGCCTTTGCCGAAGCCTTTGGCACCTTCGGCGAACTGCGCGAGGAGTTACGCTCGGGCCGCTACGTCACCCAAAAAACCGATCTCGCCGCCTGGCTAGGTTCGCGCCCGTCGCGGCCGCCGGCATGACGTTAGAGCGCCGATTTGTCTAGCGCCTCGATGCGGGCCTTGAGCGATGGGTGGGACCCGAATAAGAACTCGTACCAGGCGGGTTGCTCGTCTTCGGCTAGATTCTGGGCGCGCAAGCGTTTGAACGCGCGGGCGCCTACGGCCGGAGCGTGGGTGGCTTGCAACGCAAAGCGATCGGCGGCCCACTCGCGAGAGCGCGAAAACGCGACCAAGGCGGGGCGCAGCACCTGCGATGCGACTTGCATCCAGAGCAGCAGGCGCGCGCGCAACAGCGGACGGTCGCGCAAGACCTCGCGTTGTCCTCGCGGCAGCATCGCGTTGGCACAGAGAAAGACCGTGAACGCCAGCGCTTCGCCCAAACCGATGAGCCGCCACGTGTCTTTGGCGACGTAGTGTCCCAGTTCGTGCGCGACGACGAACTCGATCTCGTCGTCGGTGAAATGTTCGAGCAGCGTGTCGCCGACGACGATCCGATGCGTCGAGCCGATCCCGGTGACGAACGCGTTGGCTTTCTTGGTTTGCTTGCTCATGTCCATACGCAGGATGTCGGCGTCGCCGACGCCATAGCTCGTCGCCAGCGCGCGCAAACGGATTTCGAGCGGTCCCTCGAGCGGTTCGAAACGATTGAAGAGCGGCATGACGTAGAGCGGAACGACGATGTTGCCCAGGACAAAGAGCGGCAACGTGCCCGCGCCGGCGATCGCGGGCCACGTGCGGGGCGCTTTGCGGACCACCGCGCCAAACAGCGTCGCCAACACGGCCGTCAATCCGGTACTCAACGCGGCGCCTTTGAGATATTCGGTCAGCCATGCATCGGAAGTCTGCTCGGTTAAACCGTAACGCCGTTCCAGGACGTAGTCATCCAGGTATGCGCCGGGTAAGCCGGCGATCGTGTCGGCGACCGACAGCGATGTCGCCAAGAGCGCCGGGCGCAGCCACACGGGAACCCCACACGTTGCTGCATCGATGCGTTCGGCGAGCGGTCCGTACGCGGACACCGCGCTGCCGGCGAGCGTCTGCACGATCGACGCGACCGCGATGCGGCGCCGCGAGCGCCCGTACGCGCGGGCGTCCTTAGGGCCTGCTGGCGACGGATTGCGCAGTACGCTCAACGCGCGCACCGCTTGCCACGCGGCGTAGCCCGCGAGCATGCCGGCCGCGCCGCCAAGCAGTAGATCGCGCATACGTATGGTACTCATGGAGCGATGCTGATTCTCGTCGATGCGCGCGTTTACCGCTACGAGCCTCCAAGCGGTCGTTACTATCGTCACGATGCGCTGGCGGTCGATGGCGATCGGATCGTCGGGCTGGACGAGCGCGACGTCGGCGCCGGGGTCGAGCGCGTGTCGTTGAACGGTGCGACCGTTTTGCCCGCGTTCTCGGACTGTCACGTTCACGTGACCGATACAGGTTACTTCTTGGGCGCACGCGATCTCAACCCGACGCGATCGTACGATGACTATGCACGAGCGATCGGACGCGTGCCACTCGAACACGGCGTCGTCTTGGCCGGTCAGTACGACGAAAGTTTCTGGCGCGACGGTCGCGTCGCCGACGCATCGCCGTTGAATCGCCTGCACCCCGACGCGCGAGCGATGGTCGTGCGCGTCGACGGACATTCGTGCGTGGTCAATCGAGCGACGCTTGCATGGCTGGCACTCTCGGCGGAAATCTCCGGCATCGAACTGGATGGCGACGGCGTGCCGACCGGCAAGTTGTTCCTCGAGGCGAACTGGCGCGCGCAGGCAGCTTTCATGGAAGCGGTCCCACAGGCGGCAAAACGCGAGGCCGAGCGTCGCGCGGTCGACGTCGCGCTCTCGCACGGAGCGCTGCACCTGCACGCGCAGCTGGTCGGATTCAAACGCGAAGAGTACGCCGTCGAAATCGCCGCGCTGCGCACGCTTGCGGGGAAATGGTATCCCAAAATCTGCGAGCCCGATCCCCAACTTGCGGCCGAACTGGGGTTGCCGTACGTCGGCGGCGACGTGTTTTTAGACGGCTCGATCGGCAGTTGCACGGCCGCGGTCGGCGAGCCGTTCCTTAGCGGCGTCGGCGATACGACGTCCGGCAACGGCGCGCTGCGTTTTAGCGACGATCAAGTCTACGCCTACTTCGCGACGGCCGAGGCGATGGGTATTTCGGCCGGCGTCCATGCGATCGGGGATCGAGCGATCGAACAGTGCTTGGCGACCTGGGAGCGCGTTCTCGATGGTAAGCCGTCGCGGCGCGGCACCCGGCACTTCATCGAACATTTCGAGATCGCGCGACCCGAACACATCGAAGCCTGCGCCCGGATGGGCATCTATCTGTCGATGCAGCCGCAGTTCGATTTGCTGTGGGGTGGAGCGGGCAATATGTACGACGTCCGTTTGGGGACCGCGCGGATGCAGACGATGAACGCGTTGGGCCGCGCGCAGCGCGCCGGTGCGATCCTGTGCGGCGGTGACGATAGCCCGGTCTGCAACCTGGATCCGCTGCAAGGCATGCAGGCGTGTGTTGCGCACCACGAGCCGAGCGAACGGTTATCGGCAGAAGAAGCGCTGACGATGTATACCTACAACGCTGCCCTGCTCGCTCATGCCGAACGAGAAACCGGTATATTGGCGCCGGGTTTCGCTGCCGACTTAGTTGTCTTAGATGGCGACCCGCTCGACGGCGCTGCGTTTAGCGACTGTACCGTCTTACAAACCTGGTGCGACGGTGTGCCCGCGTACTCGTCTCAGTGAAACACTGACGGCTAGATCAGCGAGATCGTCTCTTTGGGTTTGGGATGGGCTTCGAATGAAGTCAGCAGTGCGTCTGCCAGTTGGTCGCAAACCGGGTCGTCGATTTCTTCGATTCGCCCTTCGTCGGCGAGTTGGGCTTTCTTGGGGTCGATCGGGATGCGTGCAAAGACCGGCGCTTGCGCGAGTTCGGCGACCCTGTCGGCATACGACGGCCCGAAGATTTCATATTTCTTTCCGGTATCGGGGGCGACGAAGTACGACATATTTTCGACGACGCCCAATACGGGCTTCTTAAGCTGGTGAATCAGGTTGGCGGCTTTGCGCACGATCATGGTCGCCAGCGCTTGCGGCATGGTGACCAAGACGACGCCATCGACTGAGAGCGATTGCAACACCGTCAACGGCGCGTCCGAGGTTCCCGGCGGAAGGTCGATCAGCAGCACGTCGAGATCGCTCCACAAGACTTGTTCGTAGAACTGGCGGATCACACCCGAGAGAATCGGGCCGCGCCAAATCATCGCGGTATCTTCCTTGTCGGTCAACAAGTTCGCGCTGACGATTTCGATCGCGCTTCGGCTGAGCGCGGGGACCATCAGCGGCTGAGGATTGCCTTGCGGCGTTTTAGGTGCGTTGGGATCGGCTTCGATCGACAGCGGCGTGCGGAGGCCGAAGAGTTTGGGAATCGACGGGCCGGTGATATCGGCGTCGAGGATGCCGACCCGCAGATGTTTGCGGCGCAGCCCCAACGCGAGCAGCGCGGTGACCAGCGTCTCCACCTCCC
>DATKGB010000086.1:0-2874 GCA_035544315.1 Verrucomicrobiia bacterium | reverse complement strand
GCGGGAGCGTATGCAGCGCATCGGCCCGGTTATCCCGATGAAGCGATCGATGCGGTGCTCGAAGGGCTGGGCGATCCGCGTACGCTGATCGTTGCCGACGTAGGAGCCGGCACCGGGATCTCGTCGCGCGCGCTGGCCGAGCGCGGCGTTGGGGTCATCGCGATCGAGCCCAACGCCTCGATGCGCGCCAATGCCGCGGGCGACCCACGCGTGGCATGGCACGAGGGGACCGGTGAAGCGACCGGTTTGGGCGACAACGATGTCGACATCGCGGCTACTTTTCAAGCCTTCCACTGGTTCGCCACGCCCGCCGGCATAGCAGAACTGCGCCGGATCGCACGCAAACGAGCGGCGCTGGTGCAATACGAACGCGACGAGACCGATCCGTTCGGACGCGACTACGGCGACATCGTGCGACGCTTTGCCACCGACGATACCGAAGCGCTGCGAATGCGCGCTCTGGAAACCTTCGCGGCGTTTCCCGATGCCCGGGTCACGCGCGCGGCGTTCCCCTCAAGTCAATCCCTCGACCTCGACGGCCTGCTTGGCCGAGCGGCTTCCTCGTCGTATCTTCCTACGGATGGAGCGGAAGCCGACGCGATGCGCGTCGAGCTGCGCGCCCTCTTCGAGCGATACGCGCGCGGCGATCGGATCGCGTTTACGATGACGACGTACGTGCTTCGGGCCGATTGGTGACCCGCAAACTCCGACTTGGAATCGACGTCGGCGGCACCTTTACCGACGTCGTGGCCATCGATGCGGCAACGCGCGAGTTAGTCGCTCGCGTGAAGACGCCGACGACGCACGATGCAGCCGAAGGCGTGGCCGCCGGAATCGTGGCAGGCATCGGTGAACTGCTCGCCCGTTCGACGGTCTCCGCGGGAGACGTCGCATTCATCGCGCACTCTACCACGCAGGCGACCAACGCGCTGCTCGAGGGCGACGTCGCCGATGTCGGTATCGTCGGGTTGCTCGACGGCGCTTCGTGGCTGGCGCGCCGGCAGATGCGCGTCCCGGCGTTTTCATTAGCGCCGGGAACGATGTTTTCTCCGCAGATCGTCTACGCGCGCGCCGGGGATACCAACAACATGCAAGCGGCGGTCGATGCGCTGCAATCGGCCGGCGTTCGAGCGATCGCGGCAACGCGCGCGTTCGGCGTCGATCGCCGGCAAGCCGAGAACGATGTTGTCGATTACGCGCAGCAGCGAGGCATGTTTGCCACCAGCGGTCACGACGTCTCGGGAATGTACGGATTGCGAGCGCGGACGCGCACGGCAGCGCTCAACGCCGCGATCTTGCCGACGATGGTTCGAACCGCGCGGATGACTGCCAAGGCCGTGGCCGATGCCGCCGTCCCCGCACCGTTGATGATCATGCGCTCGGACGGCGGGGTGATGGACGTGCGCGAGATCGAACGTCGGCCGATCCTCACGATGCTTTCGGGGCCCGCTGCCGGCGTCGCCGGTGCGCTGCTGTATGAGAACGTGACCGACGGCATCTTCATCGAAGTCGGCGGAACGTCCAGCGACTGTTCGGCGATCGTATCTGGGATGCCGCAGATGCGCCCGGCTAGGGTCGGCGGCTTTCGCACGATGTTGCGCACGATCGACGTGCGCACGTTGCCGATCGCCGGCGGTTCGATGATGCGCGTCGTCGGCAATCGGATCGTCGATGTCGGCCCGCGCTCGGCGCACATCGCCGGCTGCGCGTACGCATCGTTCGTCGAACCCGCAATGCTCGACGGCGCGCGGCTGGAATGCATTGCGCCCGAGCCACGCGATCCCAGCGACTACGGCGTCCTAGTCGCGCGCGACGGCACGCGGATCGCGTTGACGCCGACCTGTGCGAGCAATTTCCTAGGCTTGGTTCCCGACGGCGCTTTTTCGCAGGGCAACCGGGAATCGACGCGCCGCGCATTTTCGATCGTAGGCGCGCACTTGGGCGTTGCACCCGAAGCGCTGGTCACCCAACTGCTCGACATCGCGTCGGACAAACTGCGCGCGTGCATAGATACGCTGGTCGCCGACTATCAACTAGATTCGATGATGCTCGTGGTTGTCGGCGGAGGCGGTGGAGCGGGCGCACTGGTGCCGTATGCCGCGCAACGCGCTGGACTGACGTATCGGATCGCGCGCGACGCCGAGGTGATCTCGCCGATCGGGGTCGCGCTGGCGCTGGTGCGCGACGTCGTCGAGCGGACCGTCGTCAATCCGACGCCCGACGATATCGCACAGATTCGCCGCGAAGCCGCCGATCGCGTAATCGCCGCCGGTGCGGCTCCCGAACGCGTCGAGGTTTCCGTCGAAATAGATACCCAGCGTAATCGAGTCCGCGCGATCGCGTCGGGAACCACGGCGCTGGTCGAAGCGGCCGCGCACGGCGTTCGCAGCGAGGCCGAGCGACGAGACGCTGCCGCGCATTCGATGGGAGTCGACGCGGGCGGTATCGAGCGCGTTTGCGACACCGGCGCGCTCACGGTCTATCGATGCGGTAACGACGTTCGCGTCGTTGACGATCGTGGCGTGGTGCGTCGCGGCATGCGCGACGCGAACGTCACCCAAACGACAGCGGCGCAAAGTCAGTCCGCGCTCGGAGACGCGATCGAAGCCGCGACCGCGTTCGGCGACGTCGGTCGCGCGATGCCCGACGTCTATCTCTTGCACGGGGCCCGAGTCGCCGATTTCAGCGGCCTCGCTTCAGCCGATCAGGCGTTGGCCCTGGCGGAAGAAGAACTTCAAGGCCTCGACCCATTGGCAACGTTGGCCGTTCTTACGGTGAGTAAGCCCGCCTAGGTCGAACCGGCGGGCAATCCCTAGCGCTTTCTGCGTTTCGAGGGATGTGTGGTCCGATGACGTTTATTGCCTCCCTCCTCCC
>DATKGB010000085.1:0-2596 GCA_035544315.1 Verrucomicrobiia bacterium | reverse complement strand
AGCGACGGCAAGAGCGTCGAGCGGCCGAGGTTTGCTTAATGCCCGGCACTCTGGGGGTCTGGCTCGATAAAACGCGCGTCGGCAGCCTAACGAATCTCGGCGGCGACTATAATCTGTTCGCGTTCGACGATGACTATCGGGCCGATCCCAACCGGCCGGTTCTCAGCCAAGGCCTCATCTCGTCGAACGGCGATCCGCTGCATATCGTTCCACGGTCGCATACCGCAGCGCCGCCGTTTTTCTCCAACGCTCTCCCCGAACCCGATTCGTTACTTCGCGAGTTGATCGCGCGACAACACGACATCAAGCGCGCGCCGGATTTCGGCTTTTTGTGCGCGCTCGGCGAGGATCTACCCGGTGCGGTACGGGTGCGCCCGGAGAGCGCCGCGCAAACGCCCGACGTATCGGACGAGGCGGCGAACGCCGCCGGCGGAGCCCCGCTGAAATTTTCCCTTGCCGGCGTCCAGCTAAAGTTCAGCGCAAGCATGCATGGCGATCGCTTGACGATTCCGACGCAGGGGGGATCGTGGATCGTCAAACTGCCGGCGGTGGCGTACGCGAGACTTCCGGAGAACGAGTATGCGATGATGCGCTTCGCGCGTGCGATCGGGCTGCGCGTACCCTCCATCGAGCTTGTCGACCTTGCCACCATCGAAAATCTTCCCCACAACTTGCCGGCGCTTCGTGACGACGAGCCGAAACTGGCATACGCGATCGAACGATTCGACCGCTGTGCGGACGGGGCTCGCGTGCACGCCGAGGACTTCAATCAGATTGCGGGGCAGCCTCCGACCGAGAAGTACGAGCACAAGACGACCGAGTACGTCGCAAGCGTCGTCTCTCAACTCTGTCCGTCGGAAGACGTCGAGGAGCTGATCGCGCGCATCGTTTTCGGCGTCGCGATCGGCAACGGCGATATGCATTTGAAGAACTGGGGCGTCGTCTACCCCGATGGCCGGAACGCGCGGCTCGCTCCGCTCTACGACTTCATCTCAACTTCGCCGTACTTTCCGAAAGATGCCCTCGCGCTCTCTCTGGGCGGCGAGAAGCGCTACGATCGCATCACGGGAGAAACGCTCGCCGATTTTGCGGCGCAGGCAGAGATATCGGTCAAGATGGCGCGCCGCGTCGCGGCGGAAACGATCGAGAGGATGCGCGTGGCTTGGCCGGCGATCCGCCAGACCGTGCCCGATGGTTCGCTCGTTACAGCAGTCGAGGCGCATGCCGCCGCAACACCTCTTGCCCGCGCCTTCGTCTGAAGCGGGGACGAGCGCGGCAAGCGCCAAAGAATCCAGCGCCTGCTGGGGCCCGTAGCTCAGCGGTAGAGCAGCCGGCTCATAACTGGTAGCGCGTAGGTTCGAATCCTACCGGGCCCACGATTCACTCCCGCGCCGCGAGCGCGCCGTTTTCGATGCGGATGCGATAGCTCAGCAACGCTGCGTCGAGCAACGTGAAGACAACCGCGACGGCGATCTCCCCAAAAGCCAGCGGCAAGATCGCGATCTCCAAGATCACGATTGCATAGTTCGGATGGCGGATGAATCGATACGGGCCGGACCGTACAAGGGGCGCGCCGGGAACCATGATGATGCGCGTCGTCCAGTACGGGCCGAGTGTTGCGATCACCCAAACGCGCGCGCACTGCAGCAGCGCGAAGAGACCGACCAGCCACCAATTCGCCTGCGCGTGGGTGACGAGCGCGACGATCGCCGTGCAGAGCAACCACGAGCCGTGCAACAGAATGAAAAGCGGATAGTGCGATGCCCCGATTTCGATCGCGCCGCGCGCGAGCAGCGCGCGCGTATTGCGTGCCGCATAGGCCAGTTCGACAAGCCGCTGCAGGGCCACTAACCCCACGACGACCAGGATCGCGATCATGCGTTTTCGAGCGTAGCGAATGCGGCGGTAAAGCCGGGTCCCATCGAACTTACCAGCGCGCGATGCCAATCCGGACGCGCGAGCGATCCACCATGCAGGGCGCGCTCCAAGACGAACATCACGGTCGCGGCCGACATATTGCCGTAGTCGCGCAGGACCGAGCGCGATTCCACCAGCGCGCCATCGGCGATGCCGAACGCGTGCTCGAGCGCGTCGAGGACTTTCGCGCCGCCCGGATGGGAGAGAAATGTATCGATGTCGCCCAACGTAAGTCCCGATTCCGCGAGGTACGTTGACGCGACATCGTGGAGTTGCGTCTCGACGAGCGCGGGGATATCGCGTGAAAAGATCGCTTTGAGCCCGTCGTCGGCGACGTCCCAACCCATGACATCGAGCGTATTTGAAAACGTGCACTCGCCCGAATCCGCGATTACCGGCCCGGTGCCTTCGGTCGAAATGAGCGCGGCCGCCGCTCCGTCGCCGAAAAGCGCCGTCGCGACGATATTGCTCTTGCTGAAATCGTCCTTGCGAAACGAGAGCGCGCAGAGTTCGACAACCAGAAAAAGCACGAGGTTCCCGGGACGGCTCTGCGCCATCGCGGCGGCGCGGGCCAGGCCGAGGACGCCGCCCGCGCAACCCAAGCCGAAGATCGGCAGCCTCCGCGTCGTGCGTTTGAACGGCAGACGTTCCATCAGTAACGCGTCCAGGCTGGGCGTCG
>DATKGB010000084.1:0-6194 GCA_035544315.1 Verrucomicrobiia bacterium | reverse complement strand
AGGGAGGGGGAGGGCCAGCGCCTCGGCTCGAGCGACCTCATCACCGCCCTCCGAAAGGGCGCGCACGGCCTCGGCTGCCGGCGCGGCCGATTGCGCGCTGGCATAATCGAGACGTGCCTCGGTCAGGGCAAGCAAGCCGCGCACGCGTTCCGGCGTATCGTCGGCGAGCACAGCCGTTGCCCGTTCGAGCAGCATGCGCCCTTCGCGGCGCGCCGTGGCGTACCATAGCCCCCGCAGGCCAGCTACGTTTATCGCCGCCGCTTCGACGTCGCCGTCGCCGGCAAGGCCCCAGCCGATCGCAACGCGATGGTTCTCGAGGTCGAGACGCACCTTAGCGGTCCATCGATCGGAGTCGATCTGCCAGTACGCGTCGCCCGCGTGCTGCGCAATCTCGGCGAAGTAGCGGCAATGCCGCGCAGCGACGTCTTCCCGTTCGCCGGCCTCGTCCAATCGTTCGGCTGCAAACTGACGAGTCGACTCCAGCAGCCGGTACCGCTGCTCCTCGCCTACAACTTCGACCGTGACCAGCGACTTGTCCACCAGTGCCGCAAGGAGATCGAGCACGTCCCGATCTGCAAACCGCTCGTCGATGCAGATCGCTTCAGCTGCTTCAAGCGTCCAGCTCCCGCGAAAGATCGCGCTCTGCCGCAACAGGCTCCGCTCCGCTTCGCTCAGCAGATCATAGCTCCACCCGATCAAGGCGCGCAACGTTTGATGGCGCGGCTGCGCCGTGCGGCTGCCGCCCGATAACAGCTTGAAGCGCTCGTCGAGCCGCTGATCCAACTGCTGGAGGCTCAGCACCTTGATGCGGGGAGCGGCCAACTCGATCGCCAGCGCGATGCCGTCCAAACGGCGCACGATTTCGGCGACGATTGCGGCATTCTCGTCGGTTAGCACGAAGCTGCGCTGCGCGGTATGCGCCCGCGCGACGAAGAGCGCGGCAGCGCCATACTGCATCACCCGATCGGCGGTCATCGCCTCGCCTTCTGGCGGAACGGGAAGCGCCGGCATCCGGTAGGGTTCTTCGCCGGCGATGCCAAGCGGCTCGCGGCTGGTCGCCAGAACGTGCATGCCGGGGCAGGCGTGCAAGAGGCGTTCGGCCGCGTCGGCCGCAGCCGAAATTACGTGCTCGCAGTTATCGAGCACGATCAGCAGCCGCTTGGCCTTGAGCGCCGCACCCACGCGCTCGATCAGCCGCTGAGAGCCGCCCTCGTCGGCGACGTTGAACACCTCCGCAATTGCGCTGGGCACCAACATCGCATCGTCGCGCGAGGCTAGATCGACGAACCAGACGCCGTCGCCGTCGCCGGTAAGCATGTCGGCCGCCGCTTGCAACGCGGTGCGGGTCTTGCCGATGCCTCCGGCGCCGGTCAGCGTCACCAAGCGCGACTGCTCGACCAGCGCTTTGATTTCTGCGAGTTCCTCATCGCGCCCGATCAGCGGCGTCAGGTGGACCGGCAGGTTGTTCGGCAGCGCGTCGAGCGAACGCAGCGCGGGAAACTCTTGTTCGAGGTCGGGTGCGCATAGTTGGAAGGCGTGCTCCGGCGCGGCGAGATCCTTCAAGCGATGCAGACCGAGGTCGATCAGCGCAGTCTGCGCGGGCAACATCTCAGCGGCCAAGTCTTTGACCGCACCCGAAAGCAACACCTGACCGCCGTGCCCGACGGCTAGCAACCGCGCAACACGATTGACCGTCGGCCCGAAGTAGTCGCCGTCGCGCTCGTCGGCAACGCCGGCGTGAATCGCCATGCGCACGCGCAGCCCGCCAACCGCGTTCCAGTCTGCAGTCGCGACCGCACGTTGCGCGTCGAGCGCAGCTGCAAGCGCTTCAGGCACGGTAGCGAAAGCTACGCAGAATGCGTCGCCGATGGTTTTAAAGACGTGGCCGTGGTTGCGCTCGATGGCCGCGCGCATCAACCCGTCGTGGCGGCGAACCGCCTCCTGCATCTCCGCGCGATGCGCATCCCAGCGACTCGTGCTGCCCTCGATATCCGAGAACAGGAAAGTCACCGTCCCGGTAGGCAGTCGCGTGGTGAGGGACTCCATCTGATTTTGCTTTCGGTCTCGTCGCTCGCGACCCCCTCTTGGCTTGCGGAACTTGCCGGGACCGCCAATCGCGGGTTCGACTCCCGTTGGGGCTACGAATCAGCTGATCGCGTGGGAGCGCGACGTCAAGTCGGCAAATCTCGATCCGCTGTTCAAAAGCGCCCGTTCGCTCATGAGCGGTCTCAGCCGTGCCCTGTTCATGTCGGTCATGCAAATACCGTCGCAGCTATGCACGGCCGGAGAGGCGCAAAGCGCGACCAATCGCCGTACCGTTGCTTCAATCCTTAGTGGTGATTCGACAGAACCTCTGAATGAAGAAATCAATAGAATCGGTCGGACCCTCGGCTTGAACGGTTGACTGCGGTCGCTGTTTTATCAGCGACGCTTCGATGCGACGGTTCAGCGCGCGGCTTGCTGGAGTACGGAGCGCTCTCCTCCGGGATGCCCCGTCATTGGTAGCCATTTGGTAGCCATGCTACACGATGCAGGGTGCTACGCCATGGCACCGGATGGCGCGCGGCGTGCGTAAGAACCGTACTGCACAACGCACAAGGCCCCAGCATGATACTAGGTGGAACACGGGTTGGGGGATTTCAAGACCGCCGCATTCAACCGCTCTGCCACCTCTCCGCAAGCCGCAAGTGTTGATTCTACAAGGCGCTGCTCCTATTGCCCTTTCTCACCGATCGGACAACAGGAGCCCCTTTCTCACATTTTTCTCACGGATTCGCCTGGCTGCCGTACCCCAGGGATGCGGCAAGCTGCTTGACGGCTCCGTGCGCCACGCCTTCCATGACGTGGGCGTAGGTTGACAATGTGAGCATGGGAGACGAATGACCAAGCAGTTCCTGGACCTCTTTGAACGATGTTCCGTTCGTGAGCGTCAGCGAGGCAAACGCATGCCTCATATCCTGGAACCGGAATCCTTTCAGTCCGACCGAAGCGGTCTTTTTAGAGAACTGCTTCGTGAACGTATCCGGGGGCCACAGGTTGCCGTCCGGGTTTGGAAATACGAGATCGTTGTCCGTGTATGATAGTCCGAGTCTTAGGCTCTTCTTGCTGCGCCTTGTGCGCTACTAGCGCAGCAACGACCGGAGCAGCCATCGGGATGACTCTTGTCTTTCTACCTTGGTTGGCTTGAATAGAATGCCGAACAGTTTCGTTTCTTCAAGTGCTGAAGATACGATTAGCCGATTGCGCTCGAAGTCAACGCTCGCGGCGCACCGTAAGGCAAGAACCTCGTTACGGCGCATCCCTGTCAACGCCGTGAGTAGCACAGGATTCTCAAGGCGAGTTCCTTTTGTAACCTCGATCGCCATGAGCACTTGAGAGGCGTTCACTGATGCAACCCTCTTGCTGGCTCTCGGTACGGGGACTCTGGTTACGGGTTCTCCGCTATGAGCCTTAGCGTTTTTACGCCGTAGTTTATTGCTGCATTAAGTGCAGCATGAACATGCAGGCACAAACGCGAAGCACCCGCGCCATAATTTTCATGCGATTCGCGATCGGTGCAATCGAGCCAAAGAGTATCTTCCGCGGTGAGCGCCTTCGGCGAAAATCGCTTCAATAAGGCAAAACACTACTGAGTGATTATCCACAGTTTTCCGTTGTGAAAAACGGGCGTGAGTTCCATCGGATCGTCGCCAGCGTCCTCAATTGTACCTAACTCGGAAAACTCAATCAGAAATCTGCGATTCCCGCCTTACAGCGCGTCCGGGCCCACGATAGTGAGCCTGGCGCGCAGAACGCTGCATGGGACGCGATTGCTGACTTAAAAGATCGAGGACACTAAAGCGCCGAGAGGGCCGGCGGCAGAACTACGGATCGTTCGGACAGCCATGCGCAGGCCACGCCGACTTCGGTTGCTAGATAAGCAAGCGCCTCGATTTCGTCGGTGAGGTAGGCCGTGCGATCGGCCTTCGGTCCACAGCAAACGAATCCGACGAGCGCTCCGCGCGCGCTCATCGGCAATACTAACGTTTGATGTTCACCGCCGGCGTCCAGCGTTTCGAAGGGTTCGTTCCAGCGACGCAGGCGCAGCAACAGCGCGCTGTTCATATCAAAGGCATCCGGCCACGGAACGTCGCCGACGGCGCATAGCGAAACGTACTCGCTGTCGGTGCGCATATAAAAACTCACCGCCGTGATATCGAGTGCGCGATGCATCGTCGTCGCAGCCACATCTAGCAACGCATGCGAATCCGTCGCGATGTCCGCCTCGCGCGCAACGCGGCGGATATCGTTCAAACCCGCGATCCGCTTGTGAAAGACGATTGCCGTTAGGCGGTTTTCAACGAAGGCGTGAACCCAGCGCACGGAAATGCCAAGAGCCAACACGATAATCAGCGCTACGAATTGCGGGGCGCGTTCGAAGAGACGGCCGATGAGCCACTCCGCCAGCACGAACAACGCCACGATCACCAGCAAGACGACCGCGTAAATCGTGGCGCGCGTCACGAAAATGTTCAGATCGGTCAGGCGATGGCGCAGAATCGGATATGAAATGCCGAACGCGAACAATAGATTGGCTACAAACGGCAGCGGATCGACGGAATGGAAACCAAAGGTCCCTATCGCCAAGTCGTAGGCAATGCCGTAAGCTGCCGTCAGCAAAGCAGCGATAAGCCAGGACCCGGCCAGCCATCGCGTGGCGGCGCGATACGTGACGGGCGCGCGCACTAAAGCGTCGATGCATGCTGCGACTAGCAGCAGCTGCACGAGACTCGCGAGCGCGATTCCGTTATTTCCGACGTCCGTCCTAAAATGCTGCGCAAAAGCCGACGGCACGTAAAACGCCAGATACGGAACGGTTGGCGCAAGCCACGCAAGTATGCCGGCCGGAATCGCAGCGTACTGAAGGACTCGGCGAACGACGCCGGGGTTGGGAGGAAATGTTCCCAGGAGGAACAGCATTGCCGACAAAATTATGCCGTCAGTAAGCCAGACTGCGTACTGTGCTCCTTCGCTTAACGCAGTCGTCGAGGCCGCAAGAGTCGTCGCGCCGGCGATCGCCCGCCATCCAAGCGCGAGCAGGACGAACGTGGCTATCGAGCCTAATCGCGACTCGCGTGCGCGAATCCCAACCAAGAGCGCGAGCACAAACGCAAGCAGCGCGGTGATCGCATAACCGGCGTTTCGCCATTGCTCGATGGCCGCAAGCACCGGAGTGAATGGGCCCCACACCAGATGCACGAGCCGCGAGCGGCCGTTGCGCACCATCAGAACGTTGACCGCATCGCCGGCGCGTCCCGAATTCCAAGTAACGCGGTCGCCATAACCAAGACCGAATGTACTTCCAACGCGCATTCCTACGCGCGCCGCGGGGCCACCGGGATCGACATTGCGGACGCTGGCTACGGTCGCATCGGCGGTTGTGCCGGCGACCCATCGCACCGTAATCCCGCCGTAGCCCCACGTCACCGGTGCAAAGAGTAAAACTAACGCCAGCGGAAGTCCGATTGCTGCGAAGACAACGCTTAGGGCGCGCAAGGCGGCTCTACTTCAGCGATCCGAGTGCGGCTTGAGCTGACGCCAGACGCGCGATCGGCACGCGATACGGTGAGCATGACACGTAGCCGATATTCCCCATATGACCGCGCTTTTCGATGCCAGATTGCCGGTTTCCGGCTTTGCGGGAGACGAACCGGCGGCGTGATTCGGGGTTTGGACTTCGTTTGGGACGCGAGAGAAGGCCTGACGCGCCACTGGACGCTGAAAAAGCCGATTGGATGCTCATTTGGACGCGATTCTCCCGTCGTTTGCCGTCGAACGCACGACTGCTGAACGCTCATGTAAACTCGGGAGCCGGGGGCGAACGTAGGTCAGCGATCAATCGAAGAATCTGGCGGCGCACCCGCGCAAAGCAATTTTAACCACGGATCGTCCTTTTGGGTGCATCCTTGATTCGTTCCAGAACGGCAATACGGAACGCTTCACAGCAAGGCTGAACCACGACGATGCCCATCTCAGTCGACTTAATCCTTGGCTTCCAGAAATGCGTCGGGCATTCCGTATCACCTAGAAACGCGTGTAGATGCGCCTCAACCTCCGCGTTGTGTTCGTCGAAGATCGCCTGTTGCTGCGCATAGAGCCGATCTGCTAGTGATTTGCGTTTGGTCCAGAGGTCCTCTCTAGGTTATAGATACGCT
>DATKGB010000083.1:0-4890 GCA_035544315.1 Verrucomicrobiia bacterium | reverse complement strand
GAGGAGAGAGAGCTGCTCGCGCATCTTCACCCAGCCGATGCACGGTAGGCGGACGCGCATGCCGTCCGTCACAAACGCATCGGGGTGCGCTTTGTCGGGGCCGTTATCGGCGCGGAACGCGTCGTGACGGCCTTTCTTCTTGAACTTTGGCGCTCGAACGCGCTTCCATGGAAGCTTCCCGCGACGATATTTCTTGAGATCGTCGAAGAAGTTTGTGTAGGCTCGCCCGAGATTCTTGATGGCCTGTTGCGGCGCGTTCTTCGTAACCTCGCGCATCCACGGGAACTGGCTCCCCCTTGAGCGCGTTGAGCATCTTGCGTAGCGAAACCTCGGAGGGCTTCTCGCCCGCGCGATATTGCCGCTGCCACTCCGCAAGAGCCCAGTTGTAGGCGAAACGTGCGACGCCGCTCGCACGACAGAAGTAGACCTCTTGATCGGCAGTAGGCACGAGACGGATACGATGCGCGAGGACCATGTGCGTACGATAGCACCCTCTCATGCCACCTGTATGGCATAAGAGCAGTCCATCCTTGTCATCATTTGGGCTATCCACCGCGCAGCAGTTGCCAACCCTTGGGCCTGAGCCCTAGGTCTTCGGCGGGGGCTTCGGTTCGAAGGACGCGACGACGTCGGCGGCGGCTTTGCGGGCGGATTCGATAAACGAGTCGACGTGCGGCTGGGAGTCTTTGAGCGCCTGCTGCATTCTTTCGAGCGCGCGTTGCGTTTGCTCGTTGGTCAGGACTGCGCTGTCGCGCATCCTGCCGGCGACCACGTCGCTCATTTTCTTGGTCTGCTCGATCGCATCGTCGATATACGGCTTGGCTTGTTCGTGCGTTTTGGAGGCGGCTTCTGCAATCTTGGCTTGCAGGTCTTTGGCTTGACGGAGCATCTGCTCCATAAAATCGTCGTTCATCATTCCTCACTGGTGGTGACGGTTCGAACCCACTGGACGGCTCGGGCGTATTGATCCATTTCGCGCAAGCAGCCTTTGAGGCCGCGGACCGCGGGGTCGTTCCCATCCTTCGTACCCCGTTTGGCCTCTAGACGTTTCGCGTAGACCAACGCCTCGTCGAGCTGAACCTGGAGCGCCGGCCAAACCTCCCGGAGTGCGGCCTCGGAGGCTTCGGGCAGTTGCCCGACGACCGGGGGCGCCGGCCATTGCGGGTGATCCATGGCGACTTCCAGGCGCAGGAGGGCGTAGCGGCTGCGGGCGCCGATGAACGAAGCGAGCAATTGTACCAAGCGGACGTCCACGCGAGTCCTCCGGCATGAGCGTTTGGCCGCGCGGCGAACCAGCGCCTCTGATGGCAGATTCGGACGTTCGTCGCTATGTGATCGTGGGCAACGGCTTTGCCGGTACGACCGCCGCGGAACAGTTGCGCAAACACGATCCGACCTGCGAGATCGCGCTGTTCGGCGACGAGCCGTACACTCTCTACAATCGGATCTCGCTTCCCCCGATGCTGCGCAAACAGATCCCCGAAGCCAAAGTCATGATCCGCAACCAAGCCTGGCACGACGAGCATCGTATCGATCTACATCTCAACACGCGCGTCGAGAAGATCGACACGGCACGGCGCGTAGCGGAAACGGCTGACGCGGAATATGCCTACGATGCTCTTTTGGTTGCGACCGGCGGCCGGCCGAATCCCGCGCCGGCGCCCGGTGGAGTCGGCGCCGAGAACGTTTTCAATTTTCAATACCTGGACGAAACGCGCGCAATCTCCGAGCGACTGGAAGCCTCCAAAGCGGCCGTCGCGATCGGCGGCTCCTACATCGCCTACGAACTTGCCGAGGCGTTCGCATCGCGTAAGGTCGAGGCGCATTGGGTGATGCGCGGTCCGCACGCGCTTCATCGCGTGCTCGACGACGTCGCCGGTGAATTCGTCGACAATGCCGCCAACGCCGACGGCGTCCATATGCACTACCGCGCCGAAGTCGAAGAATTCGTTCGCAGCAACGGCACGGTTTCGAAGGTCCGGCTCAAGGACGGCACCGAGATTGCAGCCGATTGCTACGGCGTCGGGTTTGGGTTGACGATGAATACCGAGATTCTCGACGGTACCGACGTGCAGACCAGCAAGAATGGGATTCTCTGCAACGATTTTCTCGAGACCAACGTCAAGGGGGTGTTCGCCGCGGGCGACATTGCCGATTTCTTCGATCCGACGCTGGAGATGCGTTACCGGATGGGTACGTGGAACAACGCCGGCGCGCACGGTAAGGTCGTCGCGCTCAACATGATGGGCGGCTCGGAACCCTATCACGATGTGCCGGAGTATTCGTCGATGCTGTTCAAGGGACAGACGATCACGCAGTTCGGCATGTCGCCCGAACTCCAACCCGAGGTTGTAGCGGTGCGCAAGATCGACAAAGAAAAGGGCTGGTATCGTTCCTTGTTTTTCTGGCGCGACCGCCTGGTCGGCGGGATCATGCTGGGCAAAGGCAATCGCGCCGGCAAACGCAAGTACGTCGAAGCGATCAAATCCAAAGAAGCCTTCCCCAAACCCCAATGGGAAGAGATGCTCGACTGGACCCAAAACTAACTCTGGGTAATGTCGGTGCGCGGGGTACGAGCGGTACGGATGTGGGGAATCCGGATTTTTTGAAAAAGCCCGGAGGGCGTACTTCCTTTGGTCGTTTCAAAAAAGAGGTTAGTAGAAGCGCCCATGGATGGGCGCGACGAGCGTCCCCACATCCGTATTGCTCGTGTCTCGCGCATCGACGCGTACATTTTGCGGCGCTAGCGGACTTGCTAAATCGTAACCGTCGTGCCGCGTTTTGCTACTTCGCCTTGCCAACCTAGGCCGCTTTGGACCATGGCGACTAGCGCGGCGGCGGATTCGACTTCGCCGTGGACGGCGTAGAAGTGCGGTTTGGTCGTTGCGGTGGCAAACCAACGGGTGAAATCGTTTTTGTCGGCGTGCGCGCTATAGCCTTGTAGGCTGAGGATCTGCGCGCGAACGGGCAGGGCGTCGCCCAGGATTTTGATCGTGTGCGCGCCGTGAACGAGTAAGAAACCGAGCGTTCCGGCGCCTTGGTAGCCGACGAAGACGATCGTGGCTTTCGGATCGGCTAAATGGTTATGAAGGTGGTGCAGGATGCGCCCGCCGGCGGCCATCCCGCTGGCGGAAATGATGACGTGGGGCCCGGTGACGTCGTTGAGTCGTTTGGAATCTTCGGCGGTAATATGGATCGTCAGATTCGCGCAACCGAAGGCGTTACCGTCGGATACCGGCGGAAGCGGTTTGTGGGCATCGGGAAATCGTGCGAAAAGATCGTCGACCTTTTCGCCCATCGGGCTGTCCAGGTGAATCGGCAGCGTTGCGAGGCGCGGTTCGGTTTTCTGGATTTGTCCGATCGCCAGCAAGATGTCTTGCGTGCGTTCGACGGCAAATGCGGGGATGACGATCGCGCCGCCGCGTCCGATGCCCGCGAGCAGGGCGTCCCGCAGTGCCTCGAGCGGTTGCGGGGGATGCACTTGGCCGCCGTAAGTTGATTCGCAGACCATCGTATCGACCGCGCCGATCGGCTCGGGGTTGTAGAGTAGCGGACGGTCGTAGCGGCCGACATCGCCGGAAAACAACGCTTTTTTGCCGTCAACTTCGATCACGGCGAATGCCGAGCCCAGGATGTGCGCGGCGTTGTAGTAGGTTGCTTTGGCAACACCGGCGAGGTCGAAGGCGGCGTGCAACGGCGTCGGCACGAGTAGCTTCATGGTCGCATCGACGTCGTCTTGATTGTAATAAGGGGGTGGTGCGTGCGGGCGTTCGTGTTGGAAACCGCGTTTGTGGAGCATGCCTTGCAAGTGCGCGGCATCGTCGAGCACGATTTGCATGAGCGCGGCGGTTGCAGGCGTGCAATAGGCCGGCCCGTTGAATCCATCGCGCACGAACTTGGGCAGGTACCCGCAGTGATCGATGTGTCCGTGAGTGATGACGACCGCGGCGACGTCGCGTGGTTCGACCGGCAGCGGAACGTCGTTGAGCGCGCGGACGTCGACGACGCCTTGGAACAGACCGCAGTCCACGAAGAGATGTTTGCCGCCGGCGGTGATGAGGTGCTTGCTGCCGGTGACGGTGCCGGCCGCGCCGATAAATGTGAGTTCAGCCACGAGTCTCCTGCGTAATTCTCGGACGGCGGATCGGGTATTCCGCGTTGTGATTATGAACGGTGGAACTCGGGATCGGTTCCTTCAAGAACAAGTCCAGGCAACGATCGACCAAGTCTTCGGGGACATCGCAGGACAGCAGCAGCGATCCGGTATCCTTACGGACGAGTTTAACGATGTGTTCGAAATCGTTGGAGATGCCGCCGGAGTTGGTCAAGATGCCGATCAGTTTGCCTTCGTCGTAGGCGATGCAAAATTCACCGAGCGTGCCGCTCCGGCCGCCCACGAATAGCACGAAATCCGACGAGTGGATGTTGTGCGTCTCGCGGCCCATCAGGCCCGATCCGGTGAAGACCATCGTGGTATATGGCTGGAGCGGCGATCCGTAGATATTGACGTGTTCTTCGCGCGAGAGTGCCGGCGAAACGCCTAGGCTCTGTCCGCCGGCTGCATGCGCGCCCAGAACGGCTGCGTGGGGCAAACCCGGACAGGCTCCCGTGACGATCGTGCAGTCGCGCTCGGCGATCCGCTTGCCTATCCGGCCGGCTAGTGCCAACTGCTCGGGGGTGATGATGCCTCCGGCCGATCCCATCACGCCGATTTGCATTTTCATGGAATCGTTGGCGCGGAGACCTCGGCGTTGAGGCCGGGGAAGAAGCGCCGCTCCCGTAAGAGGCCAGGCGTATGGCACACCCGGCAAGTAGTCTGGGGTGCATGAAGCGCACGATTGCGATTCGGCTGGCCCCGACGAATGAGCAGGTTGAAAAGATGGTCGGCTT